>NZ_JACJFI010000336.1 GCF_014164505.1 Shewanella sp. SG41-4
ATCAAACGTTAATGGTGCTGGCAGCCCTGTTATTGTCAATAGACTTGGGTTGGTATAATAGTTTTTGAGGTTGATTTCACTGTACTGATCTTGTGTCCATTGAAAACTAAAACTATTTAGAGAGTCTAATTTTGTAATTGGTAATGTGTTAGCCAACTGAAAAGATTGAATTACTTTATCATTCCGACCTATGCTTAATCCATATTCTGCATCGATAAGAATACAGTCATTTATCGTAAGTAAATTTCGGGTCTGATCTGTAAAATGTAACGATAACTTTTCTTTACTGTAAATGATGGCCCTACATTGAGGCCCTAACCCGTAATCCGTATCTGCTACAAATTGCACTGGTAAATTGGTATTCTCTACACCACGGCTAGGAGCGGTCCCTGAGTCTAACCACTGATCGTTTTCATAAATGTAATGTTTGTCAGGGTATAAATTTACATTACCAGAGTAGATAAATAATTCTGATTTAGTACTGAGTGCAGTAATCCCTTTCAATCTAACATTACTTGGTAAACTAATATCATTTAGTAAAAAAATATTACCGAATTCATCGAAGCGGAATATGTATGCCTTAGCTATGCCTGTGTTGCTATCAGATATTTCAAACAGAAATTGATTAAAACCAGCTAGGAAATAAGTTCGGTAAAAAGCTGATGTTGTGAAATTTGATAAGTCAGGTAATTCACCTTGAACATCTTGGCAAGTGATGTCTGTAACATTCACGGTGCAGTGTGTCGCGATGATGGCATTTTGAGAATATATCAAGCTAAATATAGTGTTTTCAGATGATTGAGTAACATTGATATAACCCCCCATACCAGGGAAAAGCTCTACTTCTTTGACCAGTTTAAACCCATCATTTAAATCAATACTTGAAAGGTAATCACTGAGGTCGAGATTGTCTTGATTGCTGATAATTAATTTATCTTCAACCTTTGCGACAATCTTGAAGTTAATGTATTCATTATCCGCGAAATCGAGTACGACTTTTTGATTGAATTCAAGTAAATGCGATGTTGGCTCATATTGCCAAATATAAAGTGTCTGTACAGTGATATCTGAGCCGAGATCATTGCCAATTAAATAAAGAGTATTTGTCGATTTATCAAAGTGATATGTTCTTACGCTGTCAGGGTATAACTCTTGTTGTTCTTCCCTGTAATCAAGCGTTTGCAAGATGTTAAAAGTATCTTCTGCAGCACTTGAGAAACACAATAAGCTCATGCTGGCTAGTATTAACCCGCGACAAAAAAACACACACTTATTCATTGAAAATCCATTATCCAATAGTTAGTGGCGGTAATCTATCCGACATATATAAATGTTTCAAGTATGTTAATAAGCAAAAGTAGATAAATATCTTAACCATATAATAGGCTATTTTTTTGAATTGACTTTTTAAGCTGACGGTTTTTACATGTAAAAAAACGTAGTTCCAATTCTACGCTTACATATTTGTCATCGTAAATTATCTGACATTCACGTAAATGGAGTTAAGTGATAAGGGTTATGGTCATAACGCTGTTTTAGATCTATAAGCTTATTGAGTCATTTTGTAATTAGTTTTTCAATTGTAATGATGTGCTTTAAGTTCATTGGGGACCGCGTATTCGGATAGATAATATCTGGGGGAAGGTGTTTTTTCACCAAAACCACTTCATTTATGCTGCGAAATATATTCATAACGTGAGTCATCGAGAGTGAACTAGCATTATTTTGAAATGGACAGTTTTCTAGTTGAGAAAGATTTTTGATGGGTCAAGTCAGCGTTACAAAATAAAAGCTTAAAAAACAAAACATTTAATTCACACTTTAGGTATTTGCTAACTAGCTGAATGTCATACCGTATGGCATACTTTACATAATTGATCGTGTAAGTTAATTGTAAATTATTATAATAAGCTATTTTAATAGACGTCTGGGTATTTAGGTGCTCGGTAATCGTTTTAAGGAATTGTAGACTAATGACAAAGACAAAAGTGACTTCATATTCGGCTTTATGCCTGTTACTCGCCAGTACCACTGCGGCAGCAACAGACTCAAATTCTCTCGATCTTAGTTTGCAAGAATTGATGAATGTTGAGGTTACATCTGTTTCTAAACAAAAACAGTCTTTGTCAAATTCGCCAGCCGCTATTTATGTAATAACGAGCGAAAGTATCCGTCGCTCTGGCGCCACTTCAATTCCGCAAGCGCTGCGAGATGTACCAGGGCTGCATGTTGCTCAAATTGATTCGCAGAAATGGGCTGTGAGTAGCCGTGGCTTTAATGGCCGCTACAACAATAAATTATTAGTCATGATGGATGGAAGAACCTTGTATTCTCCCGAGTTTTCAGGGGTGTATTGGGAAGTTCAAGATATGTTAATGGCTGACATTGATCGAATAGAAGTTATTCGTGGCCCAAGTGCAGCAATGTGGGGCGCGAATGCTGTTAATGGTGTGATCAATATTATTACTAAACATACCGCCGATACCTTAGGTGGTCATGCCGAGTTAGGTGCTGGAGATTACGAGCAAGGATTCGCAGGGGCTCGTTATGGCGCAACGTTATCGGATAACATGACCTCAAGAGTATACCTAAAAGGGCATGAAAGAGATTCGTTTGAGCCATATTCTAGTGGGCCTGCAACTCAGTCGATTCCTGTCCTAGAAATGGTTGGTAAAGATAATAGTTGGCAGCACCTCCAATTAGGCGGACGTCTTGATATTCAGTTAGAAACGGGCACCAGCCTTACTCTCAGCAGTGACGTATATAGCTCTAAGATGCAACAAGCTGCCAATATTGCCTCGGATGAAGCACCACTTTATCGTGAGTATTATAACGACGAAGTCGAAAGCGAAGGTTTTAACCTGCTGTCTAAATATACTAAAGCGTTATCGGCAAGCTCTGAATATAGCCTTCAAGTCTATTACGATTATGCTGACCGCGACGAATATTTATATAATCTAAGCACTAAAACCTTTGACGTCGATTTTCAGCATCAGTTATTGCTTGGGCAACAACATAATATTGTGTGGGGCGCGGGCTATCGTTTTATGAAAGACAATCTTGATGCTTTGCCTATTGTTACTAGTTCTGAGCCAAATTCAACTAATATTAGTTTATGGAGTGCATTTGTTAGTGACGAGTTAATGTTAGTTAAAGACCAGTTATGGCTTACGCTAGCGACGCGTTTGGAACACAATGATTACACAGGATTTGAAGTTCAACCTAATGTACGCCTTATGTGGCAGATGGACCCTAAGAACAGTATGTGGACCTCTGTTGCTCGAGCGGTTAGAACTCCGTCAAGAGTCGAAAATAATCTTAGTGTGAATGCGCTTAACATACCGCCTTCAGAAGTATCACCACTGGTTAAAGTATGGGTCTCGGGTAATGATGATTTTGAATCAGAAGAAATTATATCGTACGAGTTAGGATATCGTTTTATTCCGGTCCCTAAATTGTCTTTTGATACAGCACTATTTTATAACTCTTACGACAAACTGCGCAGTATTGACCAAGGTGTAACTGATTTTAGTACCTTCCCTAATTATATTTCTCAATACAGTTCATTTACCAATGATTATGATGGCTACAATTATGGTGCAGAAGTGTCTGCGTTATGGATGGCAACCGATGCGCTTCAGCTCAGGGTTAACTA
>NZ_JACJFI010000337.1 GCF_014164505.1 Shewanella sp. SG41-4
CATTAAGCCGCCACTACTAGCGGCTTGTTGCTGTTGTGGAGGACTGAAACGCAAGGCTGCATTGGGTACCAGTAATGCATCGGTTACCTGTTTGACCAAAATATCCGCGGTGGCCGTCATTCCAGGGCGAAGTAATAAAGCTGAATTATCGACAATTAACACGGTTTCATAGGTCACTACACCATCCACGGTTTGAGAAGCAAAATGAACTTCAGTAATTTTGGCTGGAAAATTTCTATTGGCATAAGCATCGACTGTAAATAGTGCCTCCTGACCGACACTTATCTGGCCAACATCGGCTTCATCTACGTCTACGTGTAGCTCCATTTGAGTGAGGTTTTCTGCCAAGGTAAACATAACAGGTGTTTGAAATGAAGCCGCCATGGTCTGGCCTGGTTCCACATCACGTATTAATACAATGCCATCAATCGGCGAATGTATAGTGGCTTTAGCTAGTGTGGTTAACTCAGAATCAAGCACTGCTTGCGACTGAACAACTTGGGCTTTAGCGCTAGCAAGATTGGCTACAGTGCGATCATATGTCGCTTGTGATGCTTCACATTCTTGTACTGAGCACATACCCGTTTTAGCGAGTTCTTTGGAACGGTTTAAGGTGTTTTTGGTTTCTATAATGGTCGCTTCAACTTGTTTAACCTGTGCTTTAGCCCAATCAAGAGATGCTTTAGCTTGGTTAACTTTAGCCTGCAATTGATCTGTATCCATGCTGGCAAGTACCTGGTCTTTTTTAACGTAATCGTTAAAGTCGACTAACACTGTTTTAATCGTACCAGAAATTTCCGAGCCCACTTCAACCTGATTTACGGGTTCAAGGGTGCCAGTAGCGGTAACCGTTATACTCAATAATCCATGGGTGGCATTGGCAGTTTTATAGTCAATTGTGTGTGACGAGTCATTTGTTAATATTTGCCATACTATAATGATAACAATAACAATTCCCCCAACAATCCAAAACCATTTACCTGCAAACTTGTGCTTTGCACTAGACTTATCGAGTCCTAACGTTTGACGAATATCTGTATCGTGTGATGTTGTCGGTTGTTGTTTATCTGATGTCATATTATGGGCCTCTCATTATTTGAGCATCGATACAAGGCTGGAGAACGTGAAGTTAGTCGATAGCACACGCCACACATAAGGTGTCATTTAATTAAGTGTAATACTAAGCTGCAACAGCAATATGATCTGAGTCAACTTGTTGAGATATATCAAGCTCAATCGCAAGCAATGAAGAGTTTACTCTTCACTAATACTGATTTTTAATCCCCGAGTTTATGCTGCTGACACTGTGCTTTCGTGCTGTTGTGTAAGATGACATCGTGACCAAAAGTAGACGATAGTTCTGTGATGGTGTCATCGAAATAGCTTTATATTGTTAATCCAAATGGGCACTTTTTGCGAACAACTCTAAACGTATAATGTGTTGGATATAAATCCATTTAATTGGGCTATGCTGATGCAGTGTTATTTAAAGGAAAGATGTTTTTTAATCAATTAATGCTCATTATCTAAACTGACCATACTGTAATAGAGTTGATCAAGATCAAGCGTATAGTTTGTCTCTGGGCCTAAACTGATTACTGTAGATGGGTTAAAAGCTGTTTATTGATCCGTTGCAAACTTGCTCTCTGTGAGGGGATAAAATGAATTTTAAAGACTATTACACTGTATTAGGCATCGATCCTAAAGCGAATGATAAAGCGGTAAAAGTCGCTTATAAAAAGCTTGCTGTGCAGTATCATCCCGATGTGAGTAAGCATCCAGATGCTGAAGAAAAATTCAAAGAAATTGGTGAAGCCTATGAGGTGTTGCATAACACTAAAAAGCGAGCCGAATATGACGAATTACGTCATCATCATCTCAATAGAACCCAAAATCGCTATGCTAATCAAGGTGGAGCAAATGGCGCTGGTCAAAATTGGGGACAACAGCAAAGCGATCCTCAAACAGATCAAGAATTTTCAGACTTTTTCAGTTCAATTTTTGGCTCCAGCCGCGGAGGTTTTGAACAAGGTAGCCAACATAGACAGCGCCAAACTCAGCCTCAAAAAGGCCAAGACATTGAAATTGAGTTTCCGATGTTCCTTGAAGAAACATTGGTCGATACTCTAAAACCAGTCGAGTTTACCTTACAACAACGGGATCCTAGCGGTCGTATCGTTGAGCAACCTAAATCGTTAAAAGTTAAAATTCCTGCTGGCGTTGTTAATGGCGAACGTATTCGCTTAAAAGGACAGGGCGGTTCTGGATCGACCAAAGCAGATAACGGCGATCTGTATTTACAAATTCGTTTTGTGCCTCATCCTATGTTTGATGTTGATGGTCGAGATTTGAGCATTGTTGTGCCAGTAGCGCCATGGGAAGCTGTGTTGGGTACCAAGCTTAAACTGCCCACATTAACGGGTCATATTCAACTGACTATCCCTGCTAATAGCCAGTCAGGACAGCGATTAAGAATAAAAGGAAAAGGATTACTCAGTAAAAAAGTACATGGGGACTTATTTGCCGTACTCAAAATTGTGGTCCCAACATCCCAAGATGAAACAAGCAAAAAATTGTGGACTGAATTAGCAGAGCAAAATCAATTTGACCCTCGTGCCAGTTGGAGTAAATAACGATGCTGCAGATTAATATAAGCGAACACGATTGCTGGTTGAGTAGCGATGAACTGTGTCAGTGCATTGATATCAGCTCAGCATTACTACTTGAACTTGTAGAGCACAGTATTGCCATGCCACTCGAGGGAGAGGTGATAGAACAATGGCGCTTTAGTGTGGCCAATTTACACCAAATTAAAAAAGCGACTCGGATCCAACGAGATCTTGCGCTCGATTGGAGTGGCATCGCATTAATCTTACAATTACTTGATGAAAGAGAAATGTTAGAACAAGAGGTGGATGCGTTAAAACAGCAATTGAATAGATTTAAAGTCTGATCACAAATCGCTGAATACAGGTCGTGATAAGTATTTATACTTCTTAAAGGAAGTATCTGAATAAATGGCTATCGACTTAGCCACGGTAAATAGGCATCACTTCATAAGCGAACATAAATCAAGATAACAACATCGTTTGCATCAGCACTGCATGGCCAACTACATCACTTGAAACAGGTTTATTTGCAATGTTACTAATGACTAAACCAATGCCAAACTGAGACAGATAAACAAGAAAGACCTGAGAAATAACGACTCTAAACTACCGCGTGCAGGTTCTAAATATTTTCAGTAGCCCACCGGAGTTACAATTAAAACGCAATGTTAGTCAAATTGGTTGTTTGTCGTACGAAAACATTCACAATCTAGCCCATATTCGATAGGTCATCACGACATAAAACACTTGACTCATGTGAATCAAAATACACCAAATTAATTCAGTTTCTGAAATCTATAAACCAACTCGCTAGCCAACTAACTATAAGCCCAAGTGATTAACACATAGTGCTCGATAAAGAGCGTGATTAAAATTATGTAGGCGTATAAACCAACTAAATAACCACTAGTTAAGTGTGGATATCATCGGTTTATTTTTTACAATTAAATTCAATGATTTATGTCTAATTTTGAAATCACTAACATTGACACGACGATCGCTTAAGGACTATTG
>NZ_JACJFI010000338.1 GCF_014164505.1 Shewanella sp. SG41-4
GTGAAATCGCCACTTGGGGCACGTAGTTTCACTTTATCACCTAGCTGAATGTTGTTATGTAAGTGATCTGATACCACACCATTAGGTTCACGCTTGACGCTAATTCTTACGTAATCTTTGCCTGTCGCGTCAGATAAGCTGTAATTACGGCGCATTGATACACCGTTGATATCATCAAATACCAAGGTCAAAAATTGCCCAGCTTCAAAGTTTGGCAACCCTTTATCATCAAATGGCTGAAAGTAGAATGAGGTAATTACTGAGCTTTCATCCACACGTTTGACTAAAATAAACTCACGTTCGCCACGCCAGCCGCCAGATTTCTGTTCATTCTCTGTATAAATCGACTCTTCAGCCGCAATCAATATGTTGGCTAATTGGCCGTAAGCTTTGGTCCAAGCATCAATCACTTCGTCTGTTGCAGCATCACCGAGTACGGCTTTAATGGCTTGTATTAAACAACTGCCAACAGCGTCATATTGTTCAGGTAAAATGCCTAATGCAACATGCTTTTGAACGATTTTACTGACGGCTTCGCTTAGGTTACCGAGCGCATCAATATTGGCACCATAAGCAATCACAGCGTTAGCCAGTGCTTTAGGTTGAGTACCTTTACCTTGGTTAGTTTGATTGAAATAAGGCAATACTTCAGGATGCTGTGCAAACAGTAATGGATAGAAATGGCTGGTAATGTCATTGGCGTACAGTTGTAACGCGGGAACAGTGGCCTTAATTATTTGAACAGTTGCAGTGTCTAACATTCGTGATTCCTCTTAGGGAGTAAAATAGCGATAAGCTTCAATCAATTACCTTGTATATGCAGACATTACACATAACGTGCCAACATTTATCCCGCTGATTTCAAACATATAAATTATATAAAGGTTAAATTGACCTAGATCAATAAATGTGTCAAATTAACCTAAATTAGGTTTATTTGACTTGTTATGAATATTGTTCCCTTTATCGACATTGTAGAAGACTTAAATCGTGACCTGATAAAATCGGAGCGTTACTTACGGCTGATTTTAGCTATTCAGCGCGCTATCCCATGCGACGTAGTGGCCTTGTTGAAACTTAAACATGATCATTTAGTGCCAGTAGCCGTTGTAGGGCTAAAGCAGCAAGCCCTCGCCAGACAGTTTTCGATTAACCACCATCCACGCTTACAGCAAATTTTAGCTAACCCACATATTACCCGCTTTGATGCCGACTCAACGCTGCCCGATCCCTACGACGGTTTAGTCGATGATGGCAGTGAACAATTGCACGTGCATGACTGTATGGGCAGTACTATTTATATCGATGGTAAAGCGTGGGGCGTTTTAACTTTAGACGCCATGAAAGCCGGTAGCTTTGATTCGCTTAACCCAACCGAAACCCGTGCTTATATTGCCGCTGTGGCCGCTGCGATTAGTACCAGTGAACATATTGAAGCGTTAGAAGTTCAAGTGGAACGTAATCATCAAGTGGCGCAGTGCATGTTAGCGACTGCTGGCCCGTCGAGTATTATTGGTAACAGTGTCGCAATTACGGATTTATTGTCAGAGATAAATACCGTTGCTGTCAGTGATCTATCAGTATTAATCACTGGCGAAACTGGTGTGGGTAAAGAGCTGGTTGCCAAAAGTATTCATCAGCAATCACGTCGCAGTGAGCAACCGCTAGTGCAAATTAACTGTGCTGCATTGCCAGAAAGCATTGTTGAAAGTGAACTCTTTGGCCATGTAAAAGGCGCATATTCTGGTGCGGTTAGTGATCGCCGTGGCCGCTTTGAATTAGCCGATGGTGGGACGTTATTTTTAGACGAAGTGGGTGAGCTTCCGCTTGCCGTGCAAGCTAAGTTGTTACGTGCGTTGCAAAATGGTGAAATTCAACGTGTCGGCAGCGATAACATCATCGTAGTGGATGTCAGAATTGTTGCCGCAACTAACCGTAATTTACAGTTAGAAGTCAAAGAAGGTCGCTTTAGGGCTGACTTATATCATCGCTTGAGTGTGTATCCTTTACCTGTGCCACCATTACGGGAGCGTGGTAAAGACGTTATTTTACTGGCAGGCTATTTTTTAGAAAAAAGCCAACATCAGCTTGGCGTCGCGAAACTAAGATTGCAACAAACAGCGATTGATCAGTTAACCCAATACCATTGGCCAGGCAATGTGCGCGAGTTAGAACACTTACTCAGCCGTGCTGCGTTAAGGGCTATTAGCGAGCAAGGGCGTCATGCCAGCATTATTAGCATTAGCCGTGTTCATCTCGGTTCAGAGTTTGTTGTGAACCATTCTGTCGCACCAGCAATAGCCGAGGTTGATATTATCAACGACAGTAATGCCGCAACCGCATTATCGCAGGTGTTAACCCTTGGACTACGCGATTCTACCGATGAGTACCAACGACAAATAATACAGACGGTATTAGTGACAGAACGAGGTAATTTAGCCGCTGTCGCCAGAAGTTTACAGCTGGATAGAAGCAATTTAATTCGCACAATGCGTCGTTTAGGACTTGATCCAAATGCGGCATATTAATCGTAAGGTATAAACCTAAAATAGGTTGTGTGAATAGCCTGTGAGCGAAAATATATTATCGATGAACAGAAATTTATTCCCACAAAAACAGGTCAATATAAGTTGGGTTAATTAGGGTCTTCTAAAGGATGGATGTTATGCAAAAACGTAATATAGGCAATATCGCATTGATCGTTGCCATCGTCTCTGTCGCGATTGCGGCTTTGATGGTGTTTGGCTCGTCATTGGGATTATGGGACCCGATTGTCGGCTTTATGGCCAGCCGTAATTACAATAACCTGTTGGGTTATGTGGTGGTCATTGTTTCTGTGCTGGCATTAGTTATCAGCTTTAGTGTTAAAAGTAGTGCTAAGCAAGACCGTAACGCTAAGGGCAAAGGCATATTAACCTCTACAATAGCGCTATTACTGGGCTTAGCTATATTGTCGCCAAGCATAATGGCGTTAGTTATCAAACCCGTGAAATACCCACCTATTCACGATATTACTACCAATACTCAATCACCACCGCAGTTTGAGTTTTTAACTGACAGCCGGGTTGGTGCTAAAAATAGTTTGGTTTATGGCGGAGAAGAGGTTGCTGCACAACAACGACAAGCTTTCCCTAATATTCAGCCTATAGCGACAGACTTATCGGTAGAAGCTGCTTATCAAAAAGCATTAACTGTCGCTAAAAACATGGGCTGGACCATTGTTGCTCAAGACCCAAAAGCACTGCGCTTTGAAAGTACAGCAACAACGCCTTTTTTCAATTTTGCAGATGATGTCGTTATCGTTGTTTCTTCGCTAGAGCAGGGCAGTCGTATTGATTTACGCAGCGTGTCGCGAATTGGTATTGGCGATGCTGGTGTGAACGCAAAACGTATTCAAGAATTTAGTCAGCGATTCTCTGAATAGTCTGAGTATTGAATAAATTAAGCTGCAGGTTTTAACCAATAAAAAGGAGCATAAAATGCTAATGCCGATCAGTTAAGCGGTAAAACGAGAAAATTTAACTGATCGGTTGACCGATCTTTCTAGTCTGCGAAAATCCGATAATCTTTATTATCGGATTTTTTTTTATGGAACTTTCAGAAGCCCT
>NZ_JACJFI010000339.1 GCF_014164505.1 Shewanella sp. SG41-4
TGTTGATAATGCTGAGTTCACTTGTTTAGGAGAGGAATCTCAGTACGATAAAAATGATCAAAAATATGTCGATATTTTATGGAATGAAACACTGCAATATTTACAATCTTACGCGGTAGCATTAACCAATAGTGAAAATGGTCCATGTTTAAATTCAGACCAAGCAATGTACGATTCTACCGAAGGTGGTAAGAATATGTGCATCATGGATCGCCGCGACATGAAGCTATTAGTTAAAAACATTTATCAAGTTATTAATAATCCAGATAAAGCGAAAAAGTGTTTTGGCGCACGCCAAGACGTCGATTGGATTTACAGCCCTGGTGGCCAATTAGCTGAAAAATCCCCCGTAGCTAAATGGCTTAAACGTGCAACATTCGATTCCTTTTTTGACACAAAAGTCACTAATAAAGACGTGCGTAAACTCGGCAAAGAGTTTACTAAAAACTTTACTAAAATGGTGACGGGCGATGAAGTGAAAATGCCCTCAGCTTTCCCAACAGATATTAGTGCTAACGCATTACCTAACTTATGGGCTGCAGCAGGTTGGTACCCAATGTATGCCGAAGAAAGTAAACGCAATGATAAAAACTTCAACAATATTCGTGGTGGTTATGCCTATGCCGAAATTTTTGGTCACTGGGGACTATTACGCATAGACGAAATTAACGGAGAAAAGGTTGGTGCAGAAGTCGGTATGACAGTGCAATCAGTCGATACCTTATATCCCTATCATAACCATGCAATATCTGAAATTTATTATAACATGCGCGTGCCTGCGTGTGCGAATGAGTTTAAGAGCTTTGCCGTGCGTGAAGATTCACCGTTAATTAACACCGTTAAAGAAGACGACAACGTTAGACAAGTTCAGTTTGATGCAGGTCAACACAATGGGCAGACTATGTGGCTGTCGAGCAGTGCTGATATCGATCCGCTAATGTATTTTCATCAAAATACTATCCATGCCTTTGAAGTTGATGGCAGCTGCGAAGCTAAGCCAGAAGAGCGCGCTATCGTGTCTGTTTGGGCAAGAAGTAATGCCAACGACAAGCGTAATGACTATGGCACCACATTGCTTTGTGAGTCAGCTAAAAACCCCGGTACACCTGCTCATAAAGATGAAGTTATTCAATGTGACTTAACAAAAATCAAATGGTAACGGCCAAGTTATTAATTATCGAATTGGGAAATACAATAAAATGAAATTGTTAAAGTTATCTTTATTATCTACTTTAGTATCGCTATGCATGGTTTCTTTTTACTCTACAGCACAAGATGTTGAAGATGGAATTAACGTATCCGGTACCTTAAGAGCTAATTATTCATATAAGCAATATAGTGATAGTTCTAAAGATAAATCAGGTGATTTAACCTTTGAGATGGCATCCGTTAAATTCAACGGTAAATTAGATAACTGGGGGTTATCATCTGAATATCGTTTTTATGATGGATGGGAAGCACTACGTTATGGTTATGCCTTTTATGATTACTCAGAACAATTGCAAATTCAATTTGGTATAAATCAAGTACCATTTGGTAACCCGGGTTTTATTTCAAATAGTTTTTGGTTTGGCGTGCCGTATTATTTAGGTTTTGAAGATGATTATGATGCAGGTATTAAAACGGTTTATTCAAATAATGGTTGGGGAACTGAGTTTGCGTTTTATAAAGGCGCTGAATATGGTGCCAGTCGTAATGAACGATATTCAACAGACTTATATTCTGGCCAAGTCAACGGCACTGACTATTACAATGAAGAAACTAACCAATTAAATTTACGCCAAACCTATGCGATGGAGTATGAAGGCGGTAAAATCGTGGTGGGTGCTTCGGTCGAGGTAGGGCAGATTTATAATAGTAATACTGGCAATAATGGTGACCGATATGCCGTCGCGTTACATCTCGACAGCAGTTATAAAGGTTGGGCGCTGCAGTTACAGGCAATGCAATATGAGTATAATGCTGCTGATGCGTTAGACGATAACAAGCTTGCGGTATCGGCTTACGATTGGCAGTACGAAATTGCGTCTAAAGCGCAAGCTTATAGCATAAACATTGCTAAAACGATCACTACCAGCTGGGGCAGTGCAAAGATCTATAATGACTTCGGCGTGGTAACCCCCGATGTTGACAATGAAGACTATGACAACAGCTATCAAAATGTCACAGGTGTTGCCCTGTCTTCAGGTCCAACGTACACCATGATTGATTTTATTATGGGTAAAAATATGTATGCCTCTACGCGTGATAATGGCCATGTTGGATTACCTGAAATCGGCGACAGCTGGGATCATCGTATTAATATCAATTTTGGTTACTATTTCTAATCGCTGGTTTTCATCGCTGGTTTTAATCGTTAGATAGTTACGTTTCACTTTTATCTCCTTTTAAATGCCAATCATTGATTGGCATTTTTCTATTTCCACTTGGAGTAACCGCTGTCTTTTATGACACCTGTAACAACAAAATGGTTAATAAAGCTGCTGATAAAACACATCTTATGCCTTTGCGTAGCGTTAATTGATCCACGTCTACATTCGTAAAATCTCAACAGAGTACTATCACGATCTCTAAAGCAGTAATCCCTGCTATTTCATTCAAGACATTTAGGTTGTAAATAGAGTTAACACTATGATGATATTAGAAATAATTATTGTGCTTGGGGCGATTTACCTCGGCGCAAGAATGGGCAGCATAGGGATAGGTTTTGCTGGAGGTGTAGGGGTATTAATTCTTACTGTTGGATTAGGGTTAACGCCAGGTGCTATCCCAATCGATGTGATGCTGATTATTATGTCGGTGATCACTGCCATCGCTACGATGCAAGAAGCGGGTGGCATGGACTATTTGGTGTCTATTGCAGAAAAATTGCTGCGTAAGCACCCTAAGCACATTACGTTTTTAGCACCTATAGTGACGTATTTTATGACTTTATTTGCAGGTACTGGTCATACAGCATTTTCGACGCTGCCTGTGATTGCTGAAGTAGCAAAAGAGCAAGGTATTCGTCCATCTCGGCCATTATCTATCGCGGTTGTCGCCTCACAAGTGGCCATTACTGCATCGCCTATATCTGCTGCTGTGGTGTTTTTTTCGGGTATTTTAGAACCGTTCGGAGTTGATTATTTAGTGTTGTTGGCTGTGTGTATTCCATCGACGTTTATTGCTTGTTTAATCGGTGCTGCAGTTGCGTCGATACTTGGTAAGCCGTTAGCACAAGATCCTATTTATCAGCAGCGTTTAGCCAGCGGATTAGTGAAAACTCGAGGTGAAACTCAAGTGACGTTATTACCGGGTGCTAAGCGATCGGTAGGCATATTCTTAATTGCGATAGTGGCGGTAATGTCTTATGCCACCGCCATTTCTGACAAGGTGGGCTTAATTGTTAACCCTGTGCTGTCGCGCGATGTGGCGATTATGCTGTTTATGCTATCTGCCGCGGCTGCAATAACGTGGTTTTGCCGTTTAGATGCCAGCAAGATTTCTAATGCATCAACATTTAAGTCAGGCATGTCGGCGTGTATTTGTGTGTTAGGGGTTGCATGGTTGGGCGACACTTTTGTGTCTAACCATATTGACGAAATTAAAGACGTTG
>NZ_JACJFI010000033.1 GCF_014164505.1 Shewanella sp. SG41-4
AGATAAGATAGCAGTCAGCGCACGAGTTTATCGAGTCATTGAGCTAACATCGGCAAACTTTTCATCCATGTATCAAGATGTGGCCCACAATAGACCGACTGAAATAAACGAGATAAATGGTTATATTTGCCAGCAAGCCAAGATACATCATTTGAACGTGCCCAATAATCAATATCTCGTCGACAAGGTTTTACAACTGAGTAAATCTTGAATGCGATGGTATCCTCGCTTCAGCTCAATTTAAATGATGGGGTAGTCAGTCCAAATCAGAATATCTGGACTGAACATTACTTGCTACTGGATTTAGCTCCACATGACCAAAACAGCTGCTATCGCGATTAATATCAAACCCGCTACATCGTTAATTTTAACTTTATCTTTAAGCCAAAATGCGGCAATCATCAGGGTAAAAAACACCTCTATCTGGCCTAGTGTTTTGACATAAGGCACGGCCTGTAACGACATTGCGCTAAACCAACCAATTGAACCGATACAGCTGGTGATACTAATTGATAAGGTTAATGTTGGTCGTTGCCACAACGCCGCTAAAGTCGATTTATCTTTTGCCAGCAAATAACCAATAAGCACTATTGTTTGTAAACCAATAACCCACAGTAATACCCATGCCGCACGGTGCGTAAACGGCCCTTGTAAAGATAAACTAGCTTCGCGTACCCATAGGGAAGTCAACGCAAAGGAGCTGCCACATGCAAGCCCTAGCAAAACTGTTTTAACGGATAGCTGCTTAAAACCTTGCTTACTGCTTAACAACATTACCGCTAAGCCGCCGATAACAACGCCAATCCAGCCTAATGTTGATAATTGAGTGCCGAAAAATAGCATCCCAAGTATTGCTGCTACCAAGGCTTCACTTTTAGCCAGCCCAGCACCAATCGCAAAGTTTTGCATTTTAAACAGTTTAACCATCAAGCCTGTTGCTAGGATTTGCATCGATGATGCACCAATCACAAAGCCCCAAAAGGTCCCCGTAAATTCAGGTAATGAACTAGGTTGATATTGATGTAGACCATATAGGTAACACGCTGCAATGGGACCCGCCCAAATGAATCGAGCTAAAGTAACACCTGCAACACTCACTTCTTTACTGAGTTTGCTTTGAAATGCATTGCGCCACGCCTGCATAAACGCAGCGAGGAAGGTAAACATAATCCACATAATTAACTATTGCTCTTTACATAAAAAAGCCCTGAAACTTGGTAAAAAGTCAGGGCTTATACAAGGGCAATTAGATTACTGTTTACGGCCATTAAAAGACACTGATTAGTGCCTAATTGATTAAAAATCAACTTGCCGATGTTTCAGTCATTCAATGCCATTAATGGCTTACTTGCTGGTATCAATAAACTCAAAAGATTTAACCAATTCATCAACCGCTTTCATCTGGGTTAAGTATTTCTCTAATAAATGCAGTGGTAGCGCACATGGACCATCGCATTTTGCATTATCAGGATCGGGATGAGCTTCAATAAATAAGCCAGCTAAACCTAATGCCATGCCACTACGAGCAAGCTCAGTGGCTTGTGCACGACGTCCACCAGCAGAATCAGCTCGTCCACCAGGGCGTTGCAGTGCATGGGTAGCATCAAAAATTACCGGATAACCTGTTTGCTTCATTTCGTCCATGCCCAGCATGTCAACAACAAGGTTGTTGTAACCAAAGCTACTACCACGTTCACATAAAATGATGTTGTCATTACCGGCTTCGTTAAACTTGGTAATGATGTGACGCATTTCATGCGGCGCTAAAAATTGCGGTTTTTTCACATTGATCACAGCGCCGGTTTTCGCCATTGCTACAACAAGATCAGTTTGACGCGCTAAGAATGCAGGCAATTGAATAATATCGACAACTTCTGCCACTGGCGCACACTGATGAATTTCATGCACATCGGTGATCATCGGTACGTTAAAAGTTGATTTTATTTCTTCAAAAATACGTAACCCTTCTTCCATACCAGGACCGCGGTATGAGTTAACCGATGAACGGTTCGCTTTATCAAAAGACGCTTTAAACACATATGGGATCCCAAGCTTCTGGGTAACTTCCACATAATGTTCCGCTATCGACATCGCTAAATCACGCGATTCAAGTACATTCATACCGCCAAATAACACGAACGGTTTATCGTTAGCGACTTGAACGTTATTAGATAACTGAATAATTTTTTGATCCATTTGATCCTCTTAGCGCATTACACTGCGACAATTTGTAATAACTGACCACATAGCCATGCCATGTAAGTACCTAATGCATAGCCAAATACTGCCAATAACACCCCTACTGGCGCTAATGCTGGATGGAATGCTGCTGCCACCACTGGCGCCGATGCAGCTCCGCCCACGTTTGCCTGGCTGCCCACTGCCATATAAAACAATGGCGCTTTAATCAGTTTAGCAACCAATAACATTAATCCTGCATGCACTAACATCCACACAATACCGATTAAGAAATAAATCGGCGTATCCATGACTTTAGAAACATCCATATGTAAACCAATGGTCGCGACTAAAATATATAAAAATGCCGAGGCGATTTTAGATGCGCCTGATGCTTCAAGATGACGTACAGGACTAAACGAAAGTCCTAAACCGATAGTGGTCACAATTACCACTAACCAGAAGAATTTAGAGGTTAAACTGTAATCTTCGGTCCATGGATAGTTGGCTTCGAAGAAGGGCCCTAAGAAATCTGCCGCAAAATGGGCAAAACCTGTCACTCCAAATCCTACAGCCACAATTAACATGATGTCTCGAAGCGAAGGAATACGCGAATTTTCAGCGTGGTACTTTTCAACTTTCTCTTTTAGTGCTTCAATTGCCGTGGTATCGGCTCCGGTTCTGGCATCAATCTCTTTGGCTTTTGATGCCATAAACAGAAGCACCGCCATCCAGATATTGGCCACAATGACATCGACTGTCACCATCACTGAGAATATCTCACCGCCGACTTCATAAATCTCTTTCATTGCGGCTTGATTAGCGCCCCCACCAATCCAACTTCCCGCTAAGGTTGTCATACCGCGCCATACAGCATCAGGACCATTACCACCGAGCAGTGATGGATCAATCATTGATACGCTTAATAATGCAATCGGTCCGCCAATAACAATACCCAGCGTGCCGGTTAAAAACATAATCACCGCTTTAGGGCCTAAACTTAGAATGGCTTTTAAATCGACACTTAAAATCAATAACACTAAACACGCAGGCAATAAATACCGCGAAGCAACAAAATACAGTTGTGACGCATGACCATCAATCACGCCAAAGGTGTTTAATAATGAGGGTAAGAAATAGCACAGTAATAATGCTGGGATGTATTTATAGAATTTTTGCCAAAATGGATGGGTTGATGAACTGGTGTAAAAAACAAAACCTAGAATAACGGCGAGTATACCGAGTGCGGTGGCATCATTGCTCACCATTGCTGACGTTGTCATGCAGTGTTCTCCCTTACAAATACATTATATTTTTAGTTGTTATTGTGATTTTTATTGCGAAAACCAATGGTGATTTCAATCGCATGGTTTCGCAGCAGAGCTTTTTAAAATGTGCTTGCTGGCGCCCGACTTGCGAATTAAAGCCGCTTTGAGTTAACCCAAAGCAGCCTGTCCGGCAGGTAATATCACATAATTAATGATAAACCTGCATATGTTGACTGAGTTCCTTTAATTGAATCTTAACCAGTTCAATCACCGGATCATGCGGACTCAAATCGATAAAGTGTTGTAAATCAGACATGGCCACATTAATACAACCTAATTGCTGAGCAATAAACGCTCGCTCGCGATTAAGATGCACATCGTCTGGGTGCCACTGTAATAATAAATTACAGCATTCCATTGCCTGTTCAAATTTATGACTGACAATACAACCTGCTTTTAACTCATGTAACATGCGGCTAATTAATCGTTTTAGGGTGGCTGTTTTTAGATGACTCGGCTTTAATTTAGCCGAATTACCCAGTTCACCGCGCACAAATGCATGCAACTGATGACGGCTAAGCTCTTTACCTGTAAGCGGATCATGGTACTTAACAACATCATTCACTTGGCTTTTTAATACCGTATTTCCAGGTAATAAAACCGCCTCGAGTGTTAAATCGAGTTGCTTAGCCAGTAAAATTAATAATATTGATAACGTAGTGCTGTTACCTTGACGCTTTAACACGCAATAGCTTAAATCTGCCGCCTCAACACTAAAATAGTCGTCGCGAGCACAAAAACCTAAATCATTGTAAAACCACTTAAACAGACCTTCAAGCCGTGCTTGTTGGTCAACAACATAGTGACTCAATACCGAACCAGCCATTTCATACCATGCCCACATAGCAGGTTTTGAGGTTGAAAAGCCGAGATGTTCAGCGAGTTCAAATGCAGTTTCAGGTATCGAAACTGCATCATCAAGATGATATTTTGCCATTAAAAACCAATTAACCCATGAATACGACTTGTTTAAAATGAGCCAGTTTGGCCGCTAACACTACCCAACCTATTGCACCGAAAAAAGCAAAAAACTTAAACAACTTATTACGGTTAGATTTAAGTGCCATGATGCCTAAAGCAATGTAAGCAACAACACAGATGATTTTTTCTGTCATCCATGGATCAACAAAAGGATATTGTTTGATCATAAAGCATAGGGTCAATCCTGACAGTAACAAAAAGGTATCAATGACATGTGGTGCCACTTTAACAAACTTTTTTTCCATAATAGGAGACTGGCGTAAATGCAAAACAAAACGCACGATAAAAAAGATAACACTCATGCCAACTAACATCATGTGAGTATGCTTTACCGCGGGATATAAACTGTAAAATGTTTCCATTAATTAAGTCTCATTAAAAAGGTAAAAATAAATGGCGGCTAGTTTACTCTATCAACCAGCCACATACCAATATTGCGATTAGTGCTTTTTTACTTAGAAGGGAAACACCTAGTAAGACAGGATTATCATTCAGCCCATTGTCCTAACGTACAGCGATCATTACTGCCAAAGTCTCGTACAGTGGCGACATTTTGATAACCCAGTTCAATCAGTTTTTCACGGACTTTGATTGCCTGCTCATAGCCATGTTCAAGCAATAAGTAACCACCGGGAAGTAAATGAGCTCGTGCTTGCTCAGCAATGTAATACAAATCAGCATAGCCTTCATTGCCTGCAGTGAGTGCACTTTGCGGTTCAAAGCGAACATCACCTAGATGCAGATGCTCATCGGCTTCATCGATGTAAGGAGGATTAGACACAATTAAATCAAAATCGCGCTGTTCTACCGCAGAAAACCAGTCTGATTGAATAATTTCCACATCGGGTAAATCAAGATTGCCGCGATTAGCTTTGGCAAGTTCGACAGCTTCAGGTACTTTATCAATGGCAGTAATTCGCCATTTAGGTCGTTCAGACGCTAAAGCTAATGCTATTGCCCCCGTTCCGGTACCTAAATCCAAAACCCTGGCATTATGACGCACTGATAAGTTCAGCGCAGTCTCAACTAAAATTTCAGTATCAGCCCGTGGAATAAGGGTTGAGTCATTTACAATAAAGGGTAACGACCAAAACTCTCGCTCCCCAATAATATGCGCTACTGGAGTACCATTTTGACGTTTAGCGATCATATGGCTGTAAGCTTTAAACTGCTCACTGGTCAACTGTCGCTCAGGCCAAGTATATAAAAAACTGCGGTTTTTATTCAAGCAATGCAATAGCAATGCCTCTGCATCTACATGGGCAGATTCAGAGGTAGCAGCTAATTGAGAATAAGCCCATTGCAGGGCTTCAGCAATTGTTGAATACGAAGACTGAGTCAAGATTACTCCTTAATCGTCAGCTAACGCTGCAAGCATATCTGCTTGATGTTCTAGCATGATAGGGTCAAGCAAGGCATTTAAATCGCCTTCCATGATTTCATTCAAGCGATATAGCGTTAAATTGATACGATGATCACTTACGCGACCTTGTGGGTAATTGTACGTTCTAATACGTTCAGAACGATCACCACTGGCCACTAAACTACGACGTGTTGTTTCTTCAGCACTACGTCTTTTTTCATCTTCAACAGCTTGAATACGCGCAGCTAGCACACTCATCGCTTGGGCACGGTTTTTATGTTGTGAACGTTGATCCTGGCACTCGACAATAATGCCAGATGGAATATGGGTAATACGAATAGCTGAGTCAGTTTTGTTAACATGCTGACCACCCGCACCAGATGCGCGGAATGTATCGACTTTTAAATCGGCAGCATTGATAGAAATAGCTTCAGCCTCTGGCACTTCATGCAATACCACAACAGTACAAGCTGAAGTATGCACACGGCCTTGAGATTCAGTTTCAGGTACACGTTGAACACGATGTCCGCCTGACTCAAACTTTAATTTACCGTAAGCACCGTCACCACTGATTTTAACAATGATTTCTTTAAAGCCACCATGTTCGCCTTCATTGACGTTCATGATTTCCATTTGCCAGCGGTTGGCTTCACAGTAACGTGAATACATACGGTATAAGTCACCAGCAAAAATAGCGGCTTCATCACCACCAGCACCAGCACGAATTTCAAGAAACGCGTTAGTGTCATCGTTAGGGTCTGTCGGCAATAGTAGAACTTGTAGTTCATCTTCAAGTTTTTCTAACGCTTGTTTTGACTGTTTATACTCTTCTTGCGCCATTTCGCGCATTTCAAGATCGTCTTCTTCAAGCATCTCTTTTGCGTAGTCGAAATCTTTTTGGGCCTGTTGGAATTCAGTAAAACCTTTTACCACATCCTCAAGTTGAGAATATTCTTTTGATAATCCACGAAAACGGTCTTGGTCCGAAATCACGGTAGCATCACTGAGTAACGCTAATACTTCTTCATTACGCTCGAGCAAGCCTTCAAGCTTGCGGATAACGGATTCTTTCATTTAGCTCGCTAACCTTAGTTTTTATCTAAACCAAGCGCAGTTCTTAATTGGCCTAACGTATTCAAATCACCTTGACGGCTTGCTGAAGTGAGCGCTTGTGTAGGTGAATGTATCAAACGATTGGTCAGCCTATTGGCTAACTCAAGTATCACTTGTTCACTATCACTGCCTTGCGATAATTTATTCAAGGCACGTTCAACTAATTCATCTTTAATAGCCAAGCTCTGGCTGCGATATTCTCGAATACTGTCGACTGACTCTAAAGACCTAATCCACTCCATAAATATGTGTGATTGATCTTCAGTAATTAATTCTGCTTGCTCGGCGGCTTCTTTACGTGAAGCCATGTTCTGTTCAATTATGCTATGCAGATCGTCTACAGTATAAAGGAATGCGTCGTCTAACTCACCGACTTCTGCTTCAATATCTCTTGGAACTGCAATATCCACCAACAACATAGGTTGGTGACGACGCTGTTTTAGCGCTTTTTCAACCATGCCTTTACCTAAAATGGGCAAAGGGCTGGCGGTAGAGGATATCACGATATCGGCTTTAGCGAGAAAATCTGGTATTTGTTCTAGAGTAATGGCGGTCGCATTAAACTCTTCACACATGGCTTGAGCACGTTCAATAGTGCGGTTTGCCACCACCATAGAAGCAACACCATTATCTTTAAGGTGCTTGGCAACTAGTTCGATGGTTTCTCCAGCACCAATGAGTAACACCTTTGTGGTGCTCAATGATGAGAAAATATGTTTGGCCATGCTGACAGCGGCAAAAGCAACAGAAACAGCTGCGGCACCGATTTCAGTGTCAGTACGCACTTTTTTAGCGACAGAAAAAGTATTTTGAAATAAACGGTCGATGGTTAATGCGATAGTGCCCGCCTCTTTGGCTTTCACAAACGCTTGTTTGACCTGTCCCAAAATTTGCGGCTCGCCAAGCACCAGAGAATCTAAACCCGATGCTACCCGCATTAAATGTTTGACGGCTACTTGTTCTTCATAAGCATAAATACACGGCATTAAATCGCTATGATCTAAACCATGATAATCCTCTAACCATTCAATAATGTCTTCCTTTTCAGCATTATTGCAATATAGCTCAGTACGGTTACAGGTAGACACAATAACAGCCTCACCCGTGCGGGTGCGACTGGCCAAGCTTTTCATGGCATCATGAATGCGGTCTGGAGAGAAAGCGACTTTTTCACGCAAATCTACCGTGGCGGTTTTATGGTTTATCCCGATTATTACTAGGCTCATTAGACGGTATCAAGTTCTTTTCGGTGACGTTAATTAGGCTATTCTACTGAATTGGACCAACTAAAAACACAATTGGCTTAACAAAACCGAATAAATGTCTAAATTTTTATTTATTGATCACATATCTATTGTGCAAACCATTACATTAATATCACATTAATTTTGGCAAAAGCATTTTTACATAATGGCTTAAGCCCAGTATCATAAGAACATCTTAAGCAACTGTTAGGCAATCCATTGCGTTTATCTGCATCTTTATTCCATTTAGCCCTCATTACCGTTTTGCTTGCGTTAGCCGGTTGTAGTGTCACTCCATCTGAAGATTTTATCGCTACAGATGTGACTAATGCGGCTCAAGCCAAAGCTTGGGAACTTCAAGGCAAAATTGCCGTTAAGACATCAGAAGACAAATTCAGCACCAATTTGTATTGGCTGCACCAACCTAAAGCAAATGATTTGCGTTTAACGACGGTATTAGGCACTACAGTATTAACCCTTAAAACAAATCAAGGTATGGCGACGCTTGAAGTTGACGGCAAAACCTATCGCGACAGTAATGCGCAAGATTTACTGACAGGTATTAGTGGATGGTCAATCCCGCTTGACAGCCTTCCTTTATGGATCACCGGTCAAATTGGCAGCAATGATAAAATTGTCAGCTATAATCCTGATGGCACAATTAAACAATTAATCAGTCACGACCCACAAGCCAATTGGGTAGTCAGCTTTATCAGTTGGCAACAACAAAGCGGTGCCCTTGTGCCTAAGTTGTTGATGATAACCCGTGAAGATATGCAAATAAAAATTCAAACTAATCAATGGACAGCAGTAGCAGCCAAAACAAAATAGCGTTAAATATACAGTGCTGGCTAATCAACAAGGTAGTGAACAAAACATGACATCGACGAACTCACGCAAATCAGCGGTATCCAAAAGTTGGCCTGCTCCAGCAAAATTGAATTTATTTTTGCATGTTACTGGCCAACGAGCCGATGGCTATCACGAACTTCAAACGCTATTTCAATTTATTGACCATTGTGATTACCTTGATTTTCATATAACTGACTCACCGGATTTAATTCTTCATTCTACGATGTCTGATTCTGTCGCTGACAGCGATAACTTAATTCTTAAAGCCGCAAAGTCACTCAAGCGTTACACCCAATATGCAGGTGGCGCGCATATTTGGTTAGATAAATTGTTACCTATGGGTGGTGGCTTAGGCGGTGGTTCATCCGATGCGGCAACCACATTAGTCGCTCTAAATGCCCTCTGGAAAACCAATATACCAACCAGTAAACTGGCTGAAATAGGGTTGACCCTTGGTGCGGATGTCCCTGTTTTTATTAACGGTTTATCCGCGTTTGCCGAAGGTGTGGGTGATAAGTTAATCACAGTACAACCCAATGAGTTATGGTACCTAGTCATTGTGCCCGATGTACATGTATCAACAATGGATATCTTTCAACATCCGGATTTGACGCGCAACACACCTAAATTAGATATAAGTAGCCTAATGACTCAACAATGGAGTAACGATTGCCAAAAACTGGTTACAACTAAGCACCCTCAAGTTGCCAATGCCTTGGGCTGGCTGGTAGAATATGCGCCGTCTAGAATGACCGGAACGGGTGCATGCGTGTTCGGGGAATTCACACATTCGCAACAAGCTCTTGACGCTTTAGCCAAATTACCGGCTAATATGCGGGGTTTTGTCGCAAAGGGGATGAACAAGTCGCCATTACTAATACGGCTTGAGCAACTCTAAAAAATTAATTTCTTCTGGGTCAGTTTTGAGTGACAACACGTAAAATTGGTCTAGCCTTTAATAGTAAAGCAAACACCTGAGGTTCATAAAGTGCCCGACATCAAGCTCTTTGCTGGTAACGCTACCCCAAATCTAGCCGCAAAAATAGCAGAACGTTTATTTTGCAAACTTGGCGACGCAGTTGTAGGCCGTTTCAGCGACGGTGAAATCAGTGTTCAAATAAACGAGAATGTACGTGGTGCGGATGTGTTCATCATCCAATCTACATGCGCACCAACTAACGATAACCTCATGGAGCTTATTGTAATGGTTGACGCGCTTCGTCGTGCATCAGCGGGTCGTATTACTGCCGTTATTCCGTACTTTGGTTATGCTCGTCAAGATCGCCGTGTACGTAGTGCACGTGTACCAATTACCGCAAAAGTCGTTGCAGACTTCTTGTCAAGCGTAGGCGTTGACCGCGTATTGACTTGTGACTTACATGCTGAGCAAATTCAAGGTTTCTTTGATGTGCCTGTTGATAACGTGTTTGGTAGCCCAGTGTTGCTTGAAGACATGTTAGCAAAGAAATTAGACAATCCTGTTGTTGTATCTCCTGACATCGGCGGTGTAGTTCGTGCTCGTGCAATTGCCAAACTATTAGATGATACTGATCTTGCTATTATTGATAAGCGTCGCCCACAAGCCAACGTAGCTCAAGTAATGCATATTATTGGTGATGTTCAAGGCCGTGATTGCATTATCGTTGATGACATGATCGACACTGGTGGCACTTTATGTAAAGCTGCTGAAGCATTAAAAGAACATGGTGCTAACCGTGTTTTCGCTTATGCTACTCACCCTGTATTCTCAGGTAATGCCGCTGAAAATATTGCTAATTCTGTTATAGATGAAGTGATTGTGACAGACACTGTACCATTAAGCCCTGAAATGCTAAAAGTGGCAAAAGTGACTCAACTCACTATGTCTGCATTATTAGCTGAAGCTATTCGTCGCGTTAGCAACGAAGAGTCAATCTCTGCGATGTTCCGCCACTAATCACCTTTAGTGAGTGAAATAAAAAACGCACTCGTGAGAGTGCGTTTTTGTTTGTTGTTATCACCAAAACCCTAATATAAGGTGGGGAAAAAAGCCAGTATTGAATGGCTGACCTCCGCACTGTATCAGTCAAAGCATCCCGCAACGTTTATTCATCCTAATCACAATGTCTTTATTGATTTAATCAATGACGCCACTTCATCGATATGGCACATATGCTATCAAATAAAGAATCAAATTTGTTTAAGCCGTCATGTCTTGCATGACTACACCTGATTTATGCTGATTCTGTGAATGTGTTGCGTAGAATGATTGTTGAGTGTGTAAAAAAGTATTGCCCGCTGTGATACCGGTTTGATAATCATGGCGTAAGTCCATATCTGTGCTGCCTAATAATTTGCTTTGAAGATTGTCAGCAGAAAAAATTTGAATGATCTCTAAATCATCTGGTGGATTGGCGATAAACGCGAGCTCTTTTTCGTAAGCATGTTCATGCTGAACCAAGTAATCTATGGTTTTGGGGCAATAGCCTGACACACAAATCCAAGACTTTAGTTTATGCACCCAAGCAGACTGAGAATGAAAATCGGCATTAACAGTGCGAATAACCACGATTTTGCGTGCACCACGACGATATGCTTCACGAACCGGTAACGGCGCAGCCAATCCACCGTCAAGGTAGAAATCTGCTTGAGGGTAAACATCTTCTGCATGAATTTGATTAGCTGCACTGGCGGTTAACCAGGGCGCGATTTTAACCCCTTGCTTATATAAAAAGGGTAATGCACTCGAGGCTTTAAGTAATTCGCACCAGTGCTCGTTATCACCATTAGGGCGTAAGAAATAGCCTTGTCGATCACGTGAATTAGTTGCGGTGATCAATAACTCGCGTTGTCCCAATGATTTTGCTGCCGCTGTATAGTCTAAGGCAAAACGACCTTGAGTCGTATTATCAAAGTACCAATCCAAATCGACAATATTCCCTCCGATTAATCCTCTGCCCAGTTGGTAAAACCGCTTATGTCGTGATAATCCGCGGATTAACCGCTTGGCATAGCCCTTCTGGCGAGATAAAAAACTTGTGAGATTTTGTGAACCAGCAGAAGTGCCTATGAATAAATCGAAGGGATCAAAATCATTATCTAGCCACGCATCTAATACACCAGCGGTAAATATTCCTCGCTGACCACCGCCTTCAGCAACAAGTGCCATTTTGGAGCGTGATGCTTCATAAGGGTTGGTTAACGGTGTTGGTGTTAGGACGTTCATGATAAGCCTTTCTAAAAATATTCACTGCATAAGGCAAGTCTAAACAACAGTAAGTAAAATAGATAACCGATAGAATCAATCACGTTGATAGGAAAAGACTATTGATGCATAACCACAATTCAGGTTAAGAGATAGAGTCAGTAAGCCAAAACCAAAAATACTTGACCTATTTAATATCAAACGTTTGATTTGCTTGCTAACAGCCGCTTTGACGTATCAAGAGCTAGCCTATTACAAATTAATGCAACGCAGTTAGTTAGCGAGGCAAAGGATTGTTTGATACCGTTCATATACCGAGTTGAGGTTAAATAATACCTACCACATTAAGTATCTGCTCATTCAGAGTAAGTTGATAGCACATGGTGTAAGGCTAAGGGGTGATTTTCATTGAACGATATCCACATCAACAGGCTTGAATCGACTCAGCAATGTTTTTTACAAAAAGCACACAGCAAAAAGCCCGTCTATAAGACGGGCTTTTTGGAATTTGGCTGGGATACAAGGATTCGAACCTTGGAATGCTGAGATCAAAACCCAGTGCCTTACCGCTTGGCGATATCCCAATTGTATCTTTATACAGATATGAAAATCAATTCTGACTAAAATTTGATGGTACGGGAAGAGAGACTTGAACTCTCACACCTCGCGGCACCAGAACCTAAATCTGGCGTGTCTACCAATTTCACCATTCCCGCATCAAATTTTAACTTAGAGTATACTCTTTTTATTTCAGAGTAAACTTTTGGCTTTACTAGCTAACGTAAGTACAACTCACTCTACCCAGTAAATATGGTAGCAATGGCGGGACTTGAACCTGCGACCCCAGCATTATGAGTGCTGTGCTCTAACCAGCTGAGCTACATTGCCAAAGATGGCTGGGATACAAGGATTCGAACCTTGGAATGCTGAGATCAAAACCCAGTGCCTTACCGCTTGGCGATATCCCAATAATCTTGTCTAACTTTATAAATGGCTGGGATACAAGGATTCGAACCTTGGAATGCTGAGATCAAAACCCAGTGCCTTACCGCTTGGCGATATCCCAATCAAACTTTTTAAAACATTCGCCTGAGCCAACATTTTGAATATATGGTACGGAAGGAGAGACTTGAACTCTCACACCTTGCGGCACCAGAACCTAAATCTGGCGTGTCTACCAATTCCACCACTCCCGCACAACACTCTAGTTTAACATCTTGAGCAGATGGGTAAGAAATATATGGTAGCAATAGCGGGACTTGAACCTGCGACCCCAGCATTATGAGTGCTGTGCTCTAACCAGCTGAGCTATATTGCCACTATTTCTTGCTGTCCCTCTTGGTGAGGAACGGGGCGTATTATGCTTATTCAGGTTATCTAGGTCAACTGGTTTTTTTCGCTATTTTCATCAATTCGACTTGTTCGGCTATAACTTCACCAAACTGAATGCCGAATCGACAAAATAAACCCAATTAACTCACCTTAAACACCTTTACGCCCCATTTTAGTTTCTAATTAACGTAAGTAACATTTATACGTTAAATAAGAAATGCATTACATCGCCATCTTTAACGATGTATGTTTTACCTTCTACACGTAATTTACCAGCATCTTTCGCGCCAGCTTCACCTTTGTAGGTAATAAAATCATCATACGCCATAACCTGCGCACGAATAAAACCACGTTCAAAATCAGTGTGAATTACGCCAGCAGCTTGTGGGGCTGATGCGCCCACAGGTACAGTCCATGCACGCACTTCTTTTACGCCGGCTGTAAAGTAAGTTTGCAGATTTAATAATTCATAACCCGCACGAATAACGCGATCTAAGCCTGACTCTTCTAAACCTAAGTCAGCCATAAATTCGTCACGTTCATCCGCTTCCATTTCTGCTAATTCAGACTCGATCGCAGCACAAACAGGTACCACGACTGCGTTTTCTGTTGCTGCAATGGCACGAACAACATCAAGATGAGGGTTATTTTCAAAACCATCTTCAGCAACGTTAGCAATGTACATGGTTGGTTTTAGAGTTAAGAAGTTCAGATATGCTACTGCAGCTAACTCTTCTTTGGTCAACTCTAATGAACGCAGCATTTTAGCTTCATTAAGAAGTGGACGCATTTTTTCAAGTACAGCTATTTCAAATTTCGCATCACCGTCACCGCCTTTGGCACGTTTGGCTTGACGAAAAATAGCGCGTTCACATGCGTCTAAATCAGCTAGAGCTAACTCAGTATTAATGACTTCAATATCGCCAGCCGGATCAATTTTGTTAGCCACGTGAACAATGTTTGGATCTTCAAAACAACGTACTACGTGTCCAATAGCATCGGTTTCACGAATGTTAGCTAAAAACTTGTTACCTAGGCCTTCACCTTTCGATGCACCAGCCACTAAACCAGCAATGTCAACGAATTCCATAGAAGTCGGTAAAATGCGTTGAGGTTTAACAATTGCCGCTAACGAGTCAAGACGTGCGTCTGGTACTGGTACCACACCCGTGTTTGGCTCAATAGTACAAAACGGAAAGTTTGCCGCTTCAATACCCGCTTGTGTTAACGCATTGAACAGCGTTGACTTACCTACGTTTGGCAGACCAACTATGCCGCATTTAAAACCCATATTCTTACCTTTATATATGTAGAATTATCCTATTGGATAATGATGTCGAAAGGGTGCTAAAACAAAATTAGCTTGGCTTATTCTGCTTTGAACGAATGTAATCTATGCATAGCTTTCGCCATGTCTTGGTTAAATAAAATCTCTGTTGAACGAACGGCTTCATCAATCGCAGCATTTATTCGTTCTTGGTCTATTGCTGGTGCCCTGCCCAGTACATAGCCACTGACTTTATTTTTATCGCCAGGATGACCAATGCCAATGCGCAAGCGATAAAAGTTTTTGTCGTTACCTAAACTGGCAATAATGTCTTTTAAGCCATTATGACCGCCATGGCCACCGCCTAACTTGAATTTAGCCACACCAGGGTCCATGTCTAGCTCATCATGAGCTACCAAGATTTCTTCAGGCAAAATGCGGAAAAAATTGGCTAGTGCGGCAACAGACTTACCACTTAAATTCATGTAGGTTGTCGGGATCAATAAACGAACATCTCTGCCATGCAAAGTTGCACGGGCAGTGACACCAAAATATTTACTCTCTGCAACCAAAGGGGCATTACATATACGCGCTAATTCTTGCACGTACCATGCACCGGCATTATGGCGAGTTTGTGCGTATTCAGCACCCGGATTTGCCAACCCGACAATCAATTTAATGTTACTCATCACAACCTAGTCAGTTTATTAGCGGACAATGTCGCTAAATGCCTTCATGGAGGACATCAAAATACACATGATGCAAAACGCGGCATTTTATACCAATTTTACTCATAATGTAATCATTCAAAACGACTCATGCTTCACTGTAGATTACACTTTATAAAAGACATGTTTGTTCGATAATAAGCCCAGCCAACAAACCGACCACTTGACCATAAGACAGTTTAATTCAGCCCAAGCGCGTACTTCAAAACTTTACGTTTTAGCGGGGAATCGATATTTGCTAGTTTTAAGATGCCATTGCGCAGTAATTTTAATGGCAATAAATCGTTACTAAAACCAGCATAAAAAGCATCCATTGCAGTCATCATTAGTTGATTATCATAATATCGTGCTTGCTGATAATGCTTTAATACATCTGGGTGCCACCAGATGTCACCGCTGCCAATAGCATTGGCAATTTGGGCCACCAGCACATCAACATCTTTAAAACCAATATTCACGCCTTGACCTGCTAATGGATTAATCGTGTGAGCAGCATCGCCAATAATAACCAGATTGTCTTGGTAATATTGTTGTGCATGGCGCCGAGTTAATGAAAAGCTACCGCGATTTTCAACCGTAAAATCAGGATCTAATCTCGACGGAAAATGCTGTCTAATTTGCTCAGCAAGTTGTAGATCATTAAGTTGAGACAATTGTTTAATTCTATTGGCATCGTCATACCACACTAAAGAAGCATGATTACCAGGAAGCGGCAGCAAACTTCTAGGCCCAGCAGGAGTAAATTGCTGCCAGGTAACTGATTGCTGCGGCGTTTGAGTACTAATATTAATTAACATCGCCGATTGGGCGTAATCCCAACCTGTCACCCCAATACCAGCCCATTGACGCACTTGTGAATTAGCCCCATCAGCACCAATAAGTAATTTTGTAGAAAGTGTATTGCCATTATCCAGCAACATCTCGACTTGGTGACAGTCTCTTAAACGAGAATACTGCATCACTTTAGCTGGGCATAATAAGGTAATATTGTCCATTTTATGGATTTGTTGCCATAGGCTTAATTGAATTAAACGGTTTTCAAAAAAATAACCTAAGTGCGACTGGCCAACTTGTTCGGCGCTAAATGCAGTAATGCAGCCATCGAGTTCCCATGTTTCTAAACCAGTATAAGGAGCATGGCGCATGGTTAGCAGATCATCCATAACACCAAGGCGTGTTAACAATCGCTCTGATGCCACACTAATTGCCGATACTCTTACATCCAAAGGCTGTAGAGGATCATAAGGTTGTGGTTGATGAGATTCAATCACTGCGACATTAAGCCCTAACTGAGCTAATCCAATTGCTGCAGCGGCACCAACCATTCCGCCGCCAACAACGACAACATCATAATGAGTAGCTTTTGCAGAGGTATTTGTTGATGTGAATGAAGCATCTTGCATTGTGTTTACATCCATAAATAGTAAGAAGGATTTCTGTATAATATGACAGTGAATGGAGGGTAATATGTCTAAAATAGCTAAAGCATGGTCAAAAGTTGCTAAAAGGCTTTTACCAAAACCAGCTTACAATGAATCAAAATCTATCAACGATTCTATATACTGTTACAGTCTCATCAATTGATCTACTTTAGGTAATAAAGAGGAGACATAATGAACGTCACTATCAATTTATACGCCATCACATTCGCGACGGCTTGATTACCACGATAGTTTGATTGCAACAGTTTTTGAATACCACAATCATAAATTGCTTATTAGTACTGTCGACTATTATCTCAGCCAATCATCCTAAAAATAACCTAATCACTCATGTAGCAACAAACATAAATCTAATTGAAACCATTACGGTGATATATCGTAATACGTTCAATTATGCCCTATATCATCAAAGCACGAAAATGTTGCTCAGTTTTAATCGTGATTAAAGCTAGCGTTATGTCATTTTAGTCCAGAAATAAAATCGCCAAATCGACACGAAATTTGATTTTTACTAACAACAATCGATCACGTTTAACTCAAACGATAAATCATTACTACTTACAAGGCTATTATAAAGTTTACATTCAAATGCGTGAAACTTGCACTAGTACTAGCCAGACAGCATTACAACAGGTAAAATGACGCGCTATTTTTACTGTGATTTACCGGCGAGCACTGATGAGTAAAAAACTTCATATTAAAACCTGGGGCTGTCAAATGAATGAGTATGACTCATCAAAGATGGCTGATTTATTAGACGACTATCAAGGGTATACCTTGACCGATGATGCAAGCGAAGCAGATGTTCTGCTGCTTAATACTTGCTCTATTCGTGAAAAAGCACAGGAGAAGGTGTTCCATCAGCTAGGGCGCTGGAAATCTTTAAAAGATAAAAATCCTAATTTAATTATTGGGGTTGGTGGTTGTGTTGCCTCGCAAGAAGGTAAAGCAATTAAAGATCGCGCTCAATGCGTTGATATTATCTTTGGTCCACAAACATTGCATCGCTTACCTGAGATGATTGAACAAATTCAACGTGGCGAAAAAGCCGTGATTGATATCAGCTTCCCAGAAATTGAGAAATTCGATCGTCTTCCAGAACCTCGCGCTGACGGTCCAACTGCTTTCGTATCTATTATGGAAGGTTGCAGTAAATACTGTTCTTTCTGCGTGGTGCCTTACACCCGTGGTGAAGAAGTCAGCCGTCCGTTAGATGACGTTATTCTTGAAGTGGCTCAATTAGCTGCTCAAGGTGTACGTGAAGTCAATTTATTAGGTCAAAACGTTAACGCATATCGCGGTGCTACTCATGATGATGAGATATGTACCTTTGCGGAATTGTTGCGTCTAGTGGCCTCAATTGACGGTATTGACCGTCTGCGTTTTACCACCAGCCACCCAATTGAATTTACCCAAGACATTATTGATGTGTATGAAGACACACCTGAATTGGTGAGCTTCCTGCATTTACCGGTGCAATCTGGTTCTGATCGTATTTTGACCCAAATGAAACGCGGTCACATGGCGATTGAATATAAGTCGATTATTCGTCGTTTGCGTAAAGCACGTCCAGATATCCAAATCAGCTCAGATTTTATTATTGGTTTCCCTGGTGAATCTAAAGACGATTTCGCTGACACCATGAAACTAATCGAAGATGTCGCGTTTGACCACAGCTTTAGCTTTATCTACAGCGCTCGCCCAGGCACACCAGCAGCAGATTTGCCTGATGATGTTAGCGACGAAGAAAAGAAGCAGCGTTTAGCCATTTTACAAGACCGAATTACGCAGCAAGCAATGCGTTATAGCCGTCAAATGCTGGGCACTGTTCAACGTATTTTAGTTGAAGGTCCTTCAGTAAAAAATCCAATGGAACTTCGCGGTCGAACTGAAAACAGCCGTGTGGTTAACTTTGAAGCCGCACACACTCATATCGGCAGTTTCGTTGATGTGAAAATTGTTGATGTTTATACCAACTCATTACGCGGCGAATTTGTCCGTGGTGAAGATGAAATGGATTTACGTCGCAGTTTAGGTCCGGCTGAAATTATGGCTAAACACAAGCAAGATGACGCATTAGGTGTTACCCACTTTAAGCCGTAATTCATGTTTGTTGTTTAAGATAGTATTAAAGGCGGCTTGTCCGCCTTTAATTTTGCCTAAAATTAGTCATATTATGGTAATTCGATACAGAGACTCGTAAACTGTCATTATTACTACATGGCATTTTAACGCTATTATTTTGTTGTCCAAGACCAAAAACCTGGAGCCTTATTTGACCACTAAAGTCACCACCATGAATTTGTATCTAGAACCTTCAGATACTCGCCGCCTCGTGTCATTATGTGGCCCATTTGATGACAACATCAAACAACTCGAACGCCGATTAGGTGTTGAGATTATTCATAAAGATAACCATTTCACTATTGTTGGGCTGCCACGTAATGCGCTTAATGCCAATAACTTGTTGCGTCAGTTATACATTGAAACCCAAACAGTAAAAGGCAGCACGCCTGACTTAGAGCCTGAAGTGGTGCATTTAGCTATTCAAGAAGCCATTAACCTTGAAGCACAGCAAGACTCAGACGACAGTAGCATCCATATAAAAACTAAGCGTGGCGTGATTAAGCCTCGTACACCGAATCAAAGTGTGTACATGCATAATATCACCCGTCACGACATCAGCTTTGGTATTGGCCCCGCTGGTACAGGTAAAACTTATCTTGCTGTTGCGGCGGCGGTTGATGCCTATGAGCGACAAGAAGTACGTCGTATTCTATTAACTCGTCCTGCTGTTGAAGCCGGCGAGAAACTCGGTTTTTTACCGGGCGATTTAAGCCAAAAAGTCGATCCCTATTTACGCCCACTTTATGATGCCCTATTTGAGATGATGGGTTTTGAGAAAGTGGAGAAACTCATTGAACGCGGCGTAATTGAAGTCGCCCCGCTCGCTTACATGCGCGGCCGTACACTCAATGATGCTTTCATTATTTTAGATGAAGCCCAAAACACCACGGTTGAACAAATGAAAATGTTCTTAACCCGTATTGGATTTAATTCTCGTGCGGTGATCACTGGCGACATTACTCAAATAGATTTACCTCGTAGCCAAAAATCTGGCCTGCGTCACGCCATTGAAGTACTCAGTGAAGTCTCTGAGATAAGCTTTAACTTCTTCATTGCCAAAGATGTGGTCCGCCACCCTGTTGTAGCTCGTATTGTTGAAGCGTATGAAGCATTCGAGCAACAAGAGCAAATCCAAAAAGCCATCAAAGAACAAGCTTATCGCGAACGTGAACAAAAACGTCAGCTAATTGATAAAGAGGAAAGTGCTCAATGAGCCAGCAAGAGATATTATTAGATCTCGACCTGCAAATTGCAGTCGATAATCCGCGGTTACCAACCCAAGCAGAGTTTGAAACTTGGGTTCGAACCGCCATTGGTCAAACAATGCCAGTAGCAGAGCTAACCATTCGTATTGTTGACATTGCCGAGAGTCAGCAGCTCAATTCCACATATCGCGGCAAAGACAAACCGACCAACGTATTGTCGTTCCCATTCGAAGCACCGCCTGAAGTTGAATTGCCATTGTTGGGTGACCTCGTTATCTGCGCGCCGGTGGTGGAACAAGAAGCAATTGAGCAAAATAAACCGCTAAACGCACACTGGGCACACATGGTCATACACGGTAGCTTGCATTTGCTGGGCTATGACCATATTATCGACGAAGAAGCCGATGAGATGGAGTCATTAGAGACCCAACTTGTTGAAGGCTTAGGTTTTGACAATCCCTATAAGGAAGCATAAATAAGCAAGGTATATCTTATAGATAATCCTGTTTAGGTAAATATTATGAGTGACGATATCCCCCCGAGTACAAACGCCCACAAGAAGAGCTGGTTCGATAAAATTAACCAATTATTTCAGGGCGAACCTCAAAATCGCGAAGATTTGGTTGATGTCATAGCAGGTGCAGAAATGCGTGACCTCATCACCGAAGATACTCGCGAAATGATTAAAGGTGTATTAGAGGTTTCCGACCTTCGAGTGCGCGACATTATGATCCCAAGATCGCAAATTGTTACCATTCAAATAGATTCAACCGTCGATGAGTTTTTAGAAATCGTCATGGATTCAGGTCACTCTCGCTTCCCTGTTGTTAATGAAGATAAAGATCATATTGAAGGCATTTTACTGGCTAAAGATTTGATCAAATATGGTTTTAAGCAATCTGATGAACCTTTAACTCTTGCCCAAGTGATTCGACCTGCCGTGGTCGTACCCGAAAGTAAAAGAGTCGATGTACTACTCAAAGAATTCCGCTCACAGCGCTACCATATGGCCATTGTTGTCGACGAATATGGTGGGGTGTCAGGCCTAGTCACTATTGAAGATATTCTCGAAGAAATTGTCGGGGAAATTGAAGATGAGTTTGACCACAATTCGGTTGAAGATACCGAAATTAAAAAGCTCAGTAACACTGTCTTTATGGTAAAAGCGCTCACTGAAATTGAAGATTTCAATGAAGCCTGTGGTACCAATTTCAGTGATGAAGAGTTCGACACTGTCGGTGGTATGGTATCGCATGCATTTGGCCATTTACCTGAACGTAATGAAAGCATTATCATCAACAATATCGAGTTCAAAGTCATTAACGCTGATAACCGCCGCTTGGTGCAACTTCGTGTTAAACTCCCTGACCCAAATATTAGTGAAGAACTCGACGACTAAATCGTGCTAAAAACTCAACCTCCACGCTCTTCTTTGAGTATTGTTCGTCTGGTGACGGCATTTATTGCTGGCGCCAGTACGGCATTATCGTTTGCGCCTTATGAAATTTGGGCCATATTCCCTTTAGCATTGAGTTTTGCCCTATGGCAGAGTCATACATTAACTGCCAAGCAAAGTTTATATTACTGGCTTAGTTTCGGTTTTGGCTGCTTTGCCATTGGCATTAGTTGGGTGCATGTCAGTATTGACACCTTCGGCGGCATGCCGATTTTTGTGTCGATAACCTTAATGGCGATACTGGCACTGTATCTGGCGATTTATCCCGCCATAGCGGGATATTTACTCAGCAAGTTATCTCGCACATCTAAGCACACCTTGAATCCTTATTTAACCTATCTAGGGCTATTCCCAGCGTTGTGGGTGCTAACTGAATGGTTAAGGGGATGGGTACTAACAGGTTTCCCTTGGATTTGGGCTGGCTACAGCCAAACATTAGGGCCGCTTAGTGAATTTGCCAGCTTTATTGGTGCGTTAGGACTGAGCTTTGTGGTGGCTTTGGTTGCAGGCTCACTGATGCTGTTAACACAAAAGCGCGTGTTCCCAGTGTTAATCATATTACCCATTCTGGCATTAAGCGCTTGGGCTGCACCACAACTCAACCCAATATCAGCCAGTGGTAAAACAGTTAAAGTGGCATTAGTGCAAGGGAATATCCCTCAAAGCATGAAGTGGGAGCCAGATGCGTTGTGGCCTACCATGCTTAAATACATGGATCTGACCCGTGAGCAGTTTGATGATGCCTTTAGCGTCGATATCGTTATTTGGCCAGAAGCTGCCATTCCTGCACCAGAAGCCATGGTGGAAGACTTTTTATTGAATGCCAATCAAGTCGCCAATATGAATAACACGGCGATTATTACTGGCATTATTAGCCACCAGCAAAAAGATTTTTATAACTCATTAATCGTGCTAGGTAATCATCATCAGAAGCAGCAACAAAGTGCTGATTATATTGCCGGTGGCACAAATGAGTTTAAAAAACATCACTTATTGCCCATTGGTGAATTCGTACCATTAGGTGATTTATTGCGTCCTATTGCCCCGTTTTTTAATTTACCGATGTCATCATTCCAACGAGGTGACTACACTCAGCCGAATTTAATGGCACTGGGTTACCATGTAGCGCCAGCTATTTGTTACGAAATTGCCTTTCCAGAGCAAGTAAGAGCAAGTGTTACCAATGACACCGATATGCTGCTAACAGTATCAAACGATGCTTGGTTTGGTGCATCTAACGGACCATTACAGCACATGGAAATAGCCCAAATGCGGGCCATTGAAATGGGTAAACCATTACTGCGTGGTACCAATAATGGTATTACTGCAGTCGTTAATCCGCACGGACGAATTACCGATGCCATCCCGCAGTTTGAAACCGGGGTGTTAGTAACCAATGTTGCACTTTATCAAGGTGAAACCTGGTTTAGAAAAATAGGTCAATTCCCCTTGCTGATACTGTGCGGTTTATTAGTGTTATTGGGTGTCAGAAACGTCTTACGTAAATAACAGGACTATTTAATGCCACCATCAATTCGACTCAAAACACTGGTTGCCTCAAAAGGATTTACCTTAATAGAGTTGGTTGTGGTCATCGTTATTCTTGGTATTTTAGCGCTGATTGCAGCGCCTAAGTTTATTGGCTTGAGTACTGAAGTAAGACAAAGCACTTTAGCCGGTCTTATGGGCAGCATTAAAACTGCCAATACTCTAGTATATGCCCGTTCAAAAATGACGAGTTTACACGTGCAGGCTGTCATAAACCGCGATGACTTAATCGATATTGATATCGACAACGACGGTGTATTTGAAACTCGGTTAAAATGGGGTTATTTAGACAACACTGACATCGAGAAATGGATTATTGTGGACAACGCTTTTACCATCCAATATCAAGGAATTGCTGTTACTTATATCGGATACGATAAAGATGATAATGGCCAGGTCATCAATGACAATTGTTACTTCTCTTACACTCAAGCAGCAAATGCAGATACAGCCCCTGAATATAAAACAGTAGTCAGTGGTTGCTAATCTAAAATCATCTTTAATACATGTAGATGTTTAAAATAAGCTTTCAATATAAAACTAAGCTTAAGCTTGCTTCGTAATGACCTCAATAAATGACGATTGGTGGAGATTACGATGCAACTATCTGAAATAAAATTAGCCATATCCGAACAAACTAAACATCCGACGATAATTTGTTATGCCGACTCAAATCATTATTTGCTCGGTGTTGGAGATCTGCTAGGAAATTTTTACGGTGTTCGTGATAAAACGGGGAAACAGCTGAGTCTACACTCTATCAAACAAGCTGAAGTATTATTGAAACAACAAGGTATTGATTACGCCATGATAGAAATCCAGACGGCTTATGATGAAATGATCGGTAACAGCATTGCAAGTCACTACCATTACCGAATAGAGTTTTAAGCATTCAGCTAACGGATTATGGTGTTAACGGCTCCCGCGAAAACTCATTGTAATCACATTTTGGGCAATCGGGGATCACCCCAGGAAAATCGATTTGCATTTGGTGACCACACTTATTACAGGTCAGCTTACCTTGATTAATAATTTCTCCAGACTTATAAACACCATAATGTTTAAAATCTTGTAAAAGCTCATGCCACTCCACTTGGCTACGATCAGTTATTTCGCTCAACCACTGCCATAATGTATTCTCAATCCCAATTACCATCGGACTAAAACTCAAATTATCGGCATTTTCCTCATTTAAGAAGGCTGCAATGTCACGCTTTAAAAATTCTTCTACTAAAGCGAGCTCTTCTTCATCTGCATGAGATTTAAGTTTTAGATACTCTTTACCCTGGGTCACTGACTTGAACAAACTTTTAGCTGTCAATGAGTTATCTTGCTCAAACGTGGTTTTCACCTGTTCGAATAGTGACTGATATAAGGCTAATAGCGCTGAACTTTTTCCACTCATAAGTAATACTCCTTAATACGCACCTTTTTAATAGATCACTTCTGGTTTATTCTATGCAGTTATAAATCTCGCTGCTGAGCGTTAGATCAAACAATGGGCGGCATGGCCGGAAATAGATTGATGCAAGAGCTATATAATCCCTCAGAAATTGAAGCCTTAGTGCAAAAGCACTGGCACGAACATAAAACCTTTGAAGTTACTGAAGATGAAAGCAAAGAGAAATTCTATTGTCTTTCAATGTTTCCGTATCCATCAGGTCGTCTTCACATGGGCCACGTCCGTAACTACACAATAGGCGATGTAGTGGCACGATATCAACGTTTGCAAGGTAAAAATGTTTTGCAACCGATTGGTTGGGACTCATTTGGTCTGCCTGCAGAAAATGCAGCGATCAATAATAAGACCTCACCGGCACCGTGGACATACGAAAATATCGACTACATGAAGAACCAACTCAAGCTATTGGGCTTTGGTTATGACTGGAGTCGTGAAATTGCTACCTGTACCCCTGAGTACTATCGTTGGGAACAATGGTTCTTCACGCAGTTGTATGCCAAAGGTTTAGTGTATAAAAAAACCTCATCAGTAAACTGGTGTCCAAACGATGAAACCGTACTCGCAAACGAGCAAGTACAAGATGGTTGTTGCTGGCGCTGTGATACTGAAGTGATTCAGAAAGAAATTCCTCAGTGGTTTATTAAAATCACTGATTACGCTGAAGAATTGCTTAACGACATCGACACGTTAGATGGCTGGCCTGAACAGGTTAAAGCCATGCAGCGTAACTGGATTGGCCGTAGTGAAGGCATTGAAATGACCTTTGCCGTTGCTGACAGTGATGCATCGTTTGATATCTACACCACGCGTCCAGATACCTTAATGGGTGTGACTTATGTTGCTATCGCGGCAGGTCATCCTTTAGCTGAACAGTCTGCGTTGAATAACCCTGAATTAGCCGCATTTTTAGAAGAATGTAAAAATGCTGATACCACTGAAGCTGCGATGGCTTCAATGGAGAAGAAAGGCGTAGCAACAGGCTTACAAGCTATTCATCCTATTAGCGGAAAATTAGTACCTATTTGGGTTGCTAACTTTGTATTGATGAATTACGGCACTGGTGCGGTAATGTCAGTACCCGCTCATGATCAACGTGATTATGAATTTGCGACTAAATACCAGCTTGCGATTGAAGCAGTCATTAAGCCTTTAGATGGCGAAGTAGACGTCAGTAAAGAAGCGTACACAGAAAAAGGCATCGTATTTAATTCTGGAGATACTTTCCAAGAGCTTGACGGTTTAGATTTCCAAGCGGCTTTTGAAGCCATTGATGCTCGATTAACTGCAGAAGGTAAAGGCAAACGCCAAGTCAATTATCGTTTACGCGACTTGGGTGTTTCTCGTCAGCGTTACTGGGGTGCTCCTATCCCGATGGTGACCCTCGCCGATGGTACTGTTTTGCCAACGCCTGAAGATCAACTGCCAGTTATTTTGCCAGAAGATGTGGTGATGGACGGTATTCAAAGTCCAATTAAAGCCGATAAGGCTTGGGCCGAAACCACCGTTAACGGTCAGCCAGCAACACGCGAAACAGATACCTTTGATACCTTTATGGAATCATCTTGGTACTACGCACGTTACT
>NZ_JACJFI010000340.1 GCF_014164505.1 Shewanella sp. SG41-4
GGATTTTTAATCATTGATTTATAAATTATATAAAGGTGTTTTCAACTTCTTTTTTGACAAATTCAAGGTCAGAAGCGGGCTCGCCCACTAACACCATATAGGCGTCGGCTGTTTGAAAACTTTGGCCTTTGTATTGGTTATCAGCAAATGCTTCTTCTAACACAATACGGCTTTCGACGGGCACAATAAACAAAGTGACTTTATTACCGTTCTCGTCGGCCATCACTAAATGCAATGATTTAACACCTTGGAAGTCGCAATAAGAGGTGTAAAAAACACGGCCTGGTTGTTGGATAAACTTCGAATCACTTAACCCTTCTAAACTGGCGAGTTTAAAGTTAACGTCATTAAAACCAATATCCTGTTCCATCACCAATGCTTTGGTTTCATGATGAACATGAGCCAACGAGTTTTCCCCTAAGTTTACTGGGGTTAAGTGTAATAAACTAAAGCTGACTCCCACAATAAAGGCAACTGAGGCGGCCATTGCCATCAAATAACGAGTGTGCTTTTTACTCTTCTGATGCTGACTTAATTGCTGTCGCAAAATTAACTTGTCAGCGAGCCCGTCAGGCACACTAATATTAAGTGCTTGAGTGAGTTTATGGTCAAATGCTTGTAGCTCTTTGACAAATTTAGCATCGTCTTCATTTTCAGCTAAATGAGCTAAAAAATCGTCGGCTTGATTATTTGGGTCACCGTATGCATGGCGACGAAACTGTAGATCATCCATTTGATTGACCTCTTACCTCTGGTGCTTCGAGAGCGTCTTTTAACTGGTTTCTGGCTCTAAATAAACGGGTCATTACCGTATTTCGATTGAGTTCGAGCATCGTGGCAATCTCTTCACCGCTAAACCCGCCAATCAGCTGCAATAACAAAGGCTCTCGATATTCGATATCGAGTTTACCTATTTGACGACGTAACCAATACTGCTCGGTATCTTCTTCATGACTTGTCGATAGTACATCTTCAAGTAAATCTTGTTCTACGTCGCTATAGTCAAATTGTTTACGCTCAAAACGTCTGGCATTTTCCCGTCTTAAAATGGTAATTAGCCAGGCTTTAGCCGCTTTTTCGTCATTTAATGAGTCCAAAGAACGCCACGCCCTTAAGAACGTTTCTTGAGTAATATCTTCAGCAACATGCTTATCACCACATAACCAAAAGGCGTAGCGAAATATGTCGGTGTGAAGAGCCCTGACAAGGCTATCGTATCGTCGTTGTTTTGTTAGCATCTCAGATAAGACCGCGGGTTCGGACTTTTTCTTTCGCAATGAATCAAACATTTTTTAACTTTTTTGAGTTAATTATATGTAACAGCTTAAAAAGGAGGAGGATTAATAGCAAGCTAAATAGCAGAATCTACCTACTATTTAGCTTTTTAATGCTATGGGTTTAGCTCAGCTATTATCGATTTTTTATTGTCGAGAGGGGGGGGGTGATAAGCCAAAATGGCATCCATCAGCGATTTTTTATCAATCGCTTGTGGTTTATTACTGTATTTGTCTGCTTGTAGTTTCTTTATTGCAAACGCCAGTTGCTCAGATAAACCACTGATTTGAGTCAAGGTCATCAATTTGCCTAAACGCTCGCTAAAGTAGGCTTGTACCGCAATAATAGCCGCACTGCTGTCGTTACGATCGCATGCATGAATAATTGCATTGAGTCCAGTAGTTGCGGTTTTCCGTTGTATTTTGAGACTTTTATTGTCTTGATTAGATGGCGGCAACGTGCGGTTTATCGATGCTGCTTTACGCCATAAGACTAAAGTGATGAGCCATAATACCGCCAGAACCCCACTCAGTAACGGCCAATATCCGCTGTCTTGAACGGCACTAAAAGTATCTGCAGGTGGAATATCTGTCATAGCCGTTGTGCTGCCAATCACGTTAATCGTGCGCGCTGGCAATGTGGCAAATTGTTGCTTTTTAAGATGGGGATTCCACCAGGGGACATTTATTTCAGGTAGTGTATAAGTACCTGGTTTTGTTGGCACAATAGCAGTAGTAATACTGTATTGTGATACCACTTGATTATCACGGACAAATGTTTGTCTTAGTGGTTTTTCTGGGTATCCCTTTAAGCCCTCAGTCAGTGGTATATCGATGTCGGGTAAACTAGTGTCATCGGTATTTGATGCAATTAAACTAATTGTGCGGGTAATAGGGCTGCCGACTTCAAATTCGCTGATATCGTCTGGCCACGTCTCTTTTAATACCGCAATATCGCTGACTAACCATTTTCCTTGGTAACTTGGCGGTGTTGGATTAATTTGAATGACTTCTCTTTCTGCTTCTGTTTGCATTGGCCGACTTTCATTAAAACCAAACATACCCCCGCGTCTAGGAGCTTCAACAAGTACATCGCCTGAAAAACTGGCGCCATTGATAACTAACTCCCCTGGCAGATCGGCAATAATACCGTAAGTGCGTTCAATCACTCTAAAGCGACGACCATCAATGATCTCACTGCCATCTTTGTCTTCGCCGATTTGCTTGATTTGCGCCCCTTCAATAACGGGTGCACTTAACACTCCACGTTGTAATTCTACTGCAAGGTATAGCTTCACTTTATAAGTGATTAATTGGCCGACATAAGCTTCAGAGGCATTAGTGTTGATTTTAATAAATACGTTTTGTACTTCGTCGGCAGGTGAACCTTGTGGAATAACTTTTAAGGTAATTGGGTTTGAGCTAATCCCTTTGATGTTAAACGCCGGTATGGTGATGTTGCCTACTGACTTAGGTGACAATAATACCTGCCAACGAGTTTCTTTGGTGGTGTCAAAATTAACCATTTTAGTGCTGCGGCCAACACTGGTTCTTCCGACAATAAAATCATCGAGTAATACTGAGGTATCTAGTGCCCCCGCATTAAGGTCATCATCGGCAATAATATCGAGTACGAAATACTCGCCTGTAACAACTGGATTTCGGTCGATGGTAGCTTGTACTTGGCTAAGTGCAAATACCGGTGCTGCAATGATGAATAGCAATAGGCTAAAAAAAGTTCTGATTACCACTGTTCATTTTCCTTAGGCGGTTGACTATTTTGACGACGTTTTTGATATTCAAGCTGCATTTTATTGCGGATTAATACTTGTGGGTCTTCGTTTATAGCGCGAAGTGCTCTTTCCATGTCCGCAGGTAGCGAATCTTGATTAACTTGCGATGCCGAGATCATTTCTGATGGTTTGCCCTCTTTTATGTCTTCGGTATTTGACTCTGTTGACGACGGTGCAGCACTCATTTTTTGGTTGCCATCATCTTGTTGGTCTCCGCCGTCAGCCGCACTGGCTTGCATACTAGATTCGTTACTTGCATGCTTGTCTTGCGTTGGCTCATTTTGCTGTGAGGCGTTGCTATCGTCAGATGTTGATTGTTGATCAGAGTTATTTTGTTGCTGATCATTTTGTGACGGTTCGGATTGTTTATCGTCTTGTTGTTCATCGCTGTCTAAAGGCTGATCATTTTGTGATTGCGGTTTATTATTATCAGATGAACGATCATTATTATTGTCTGATTGATTGTCTGATTGATTGTCTGATT
>NZ_JACJFI010000341.1 GCF_014164505.1 Shewanella sp. SG41-4
GTCGGTATGTCGCTCTGGTAAAAACTCTAATTGTGATTGCGTCCCATCAAGCCAACCTTTGCCCCAAAGCCCACCAGAACCAATGGCAATTTTAGATTGGATAATATGATAACCCGCACCGAGAGGATCTTGCTCAGGATTAAACAAGGTTAATACTCGAGTGCGTTGATAATCGTGCATCAAGAAAAACCATAGAACGGGTAAAAAGATCAAAATGGCGGTAACAAAGCCGCCTACAATTAACCAACTCATACCGGATAAAAACAACACGAATACCCCAGAAGCCGCGACCAAAATAGAGGTACCTAAGTCTGGTTGTTTAGCAATGAGTAATGTTGGGATCAGTAGGATTATAACGCCACCGGCCAGATAACGCTTTTTGGGTGGCAGTGGAAACTTGCTGATATACCACGCCATGGTAATGGGGAAGGCTAGCTTGATAAGTTCCGATGGTTGAAATTCCATAAAACCTAAGTTTAGCCAGCGCTGAGCGCCTTTATTAATCGTGCCGAAAAGTTCAACACCAATGAGTAATGCTACCCCAGCAAGATAGATAGGCAACGCCCAACGTCTGAGAATTTCAGGATTTACTTGTGCAAAGCAAAACATCACGCCCAACGACAACGCCATGCGCACCAGTTGGCGCTCCATCATTGCAGGGTCTTCGCCACTGGCAGAATAAATTACAAAAAGACCAAAGCTCATTAAGATAATGATGCCGATGAGTAATGGCACATCTAAGTGTATTTTTTGCCAAAACGATTTTTGATATGCATGATTATTCACGGTTTTACCGTCCATTCGTCTCGTAAAATATACTCATCGAGCAATGCTCGTGCTAGCGGGCCGGCATTGGCGCCACCCCAACCGGCATTTTCTAACACGACTGCTAAAACAATACGAGGGTTTTCATAAGGTGCGTAAGCAACAACTAATGCATTATCGCGCAAGTGTTCTGCGATAGTGTCGGCATTGTATTTTTGATCTTTGGCTACACTAAATACTTGTGCTGTACCTGTCTTCATTGCTGCAGTATAGGTGGCATCTGTAAAGCGAGATTTGTCGGCTGTTTGACGCATAGCCTCATTAATGATGTCCCAATTGCGTGGATTTTTAAGCTCTATTGGGGCTTGCTCATCAATGGGCGTATCAATTTTAACGGTACTGTTTTTAAATGATTTTAATAGATGAGGCGTAAAGCGCTTACCTTTATTTGCCATGATAGTCACGGCATTAGCAAGCTGTAAGGGGGTAGTAGTCCAATAACCCTGGCCAATACCGACCGAAATAGTATCGCCATTATACCAAGGCTGATTGTATCTCATTCTTTTCCAGTCTCGAGATGGCATAACGCCATCCGATTCTTCAAAAATATCAATGCCAGTACTTTTGCCAAATCCAAAACGGTCCATAAAAATTGCCATTCTATCAATGCCAACCTTATAGACGAGGTCATAAAAGAAAATATCACAAGAGTCGACAATCGCATGATAGATATCTACCCAGCCATGACCCCATTTTTTCCAATCGCCCCACTTGCGATCGACCCCTGGCATTTGCCAATAGCCCGGATCCCAAATGCGCGTGCGTTCGTTAATGATTTGTTCTTCTAAACCGAGTAACGCAACATGCGGTTTGATGGTTGACGCTGGGGAATATTGCCCTTGGGTTGACCGGTTAATTAGTGGCCGTGATTTATCGTTCAATAGGTCATTATAAGCTTTAGAACTAATGCCGTGAACAAAAGGGTTCGGGTCATATGATGGGCTTGAAATCATAGCTAAAACACCGCCATCTCTTGGGTCTATGGCGACTACGGATCCTTTACGGCCGGCAAGCAGCTCCATGGCTTTTTGCTGTAGTTTGAGATCCAGTGTGAGATAGATATCTTGTCCTGGTGTTGGCGGGGTAACTTTAAGCGTGCGGATCACTCTGCCACGATTATTGACTTCTTCTTCGAGGTGACCAGGGATGCCATGAAGTAAACTTTCATAGAATTTTTCAATGCCTTGCTTACCAATATCTTTAGTTGCAGCATAGTTTTTCCACTGACTGCTTTTTTCAAGTAAGGCCTTATCACGGCTATTAATTTTGCCGACATAGCCCAATACATGAGTCATTAGTGCATTATAGGGGTAATGACGTTTAAGACCTGCTTCAACATAAATGCCAGGAAATTTATATTGATTAACACTAAAAATGGCGACTTGTTCGTCGGTTAATTTACTTTTAATGGTTAACGGCTTAAATCGACGATGAAACTTTAAGGTTTCAGTGATAGTTTCGCGCTCATCTTCAGATAGTTCAATGAAGGTATTAAGCTCGTCTAAAGTCGCAGTAATATCATCGACTTTTTCTGGGATTAGTTCTAAAGAATAATAAGGTTGGTTTTCGGCTAATAGTACGCCATGACGGTCGTAAATTAACCCTCTGCTAGGTGGAGTCGGAACCACACGGATACGGTTATCATTTGAACGAGTTTCATAGTCTTTGTAAGAGACAACTTGAAGATGATAAAGATTCGAAAATAAGATGCAGAGTAGTAAGAATACGCAAATAAAAGTGAATAATGCACGGCGTTTAAATAGCGCTGCCTCTGCGGCGTGATCATGCATGGTAATGCGCTTTTTTGGCGACACTTATGCCATCTCCGTCGTTACCGAATGAAAGGTTGAATTATAGAAGGTCACAGTATCAGCTGTTGAACATGAAAAAAAGAGTTGCATGATAATCATTATCGATAAGCTTAGTTATTCATGCGACTAAGTTTATTCTCTGTGATACGGATGATTGTTATTGACGCTCCAAGCTCGATATAGGCTTTCTGCAACAATAACCCTAACCAAAGGATGAGGTAAGGTTAGGGCAGATAAACACCAGCTTTGGTTGGCCGCCTCTTTACAAGCAGGTGAAAGTCCTTCTGGGCCACCAATAAGTAAGCTGACATCTCTACCATCTAGTTGCCACTTTGTCATTTGCTCGGCAAGTTCTGGTGTTGTCCAGTTTTTACCGGGTAAATCTAAGCTGACAATGTGGTTACCTTTTGCTACTGCCGCTAGCATTAACTCGCCTTCCTTGTGTAAAATTCGGGCGATATCAGCATTTTTCCCGCGTTTCCCTGCTGGGATTTCGATGAGTTCCAAAGCCATATCTCTAGGGAAACGGCGTTGGTATTCTTCGAAGCCTCGGGTTACCCAATCGGGCATTTTGGTGCCAACGGCAATAAGCTGTAACTTCATTAGACGCTGTGTTCAGACCAAAGTTTTTCCAGCTCGTAGTAATCACGAGTTTGTTCTTGCATCACATGCAAAATAACTGAGCCTAAATCAACTAATACCCATTCACTGCTGTCACGACCTTCGACCCCAAGAGGTTGCACGCCAGCATTTTTTGCTGACACGATTACGTGCTCACCAATAGATCGAACGTGTGTTTTCGATGTACCAGTACAAATGATCATAGTGTCGGTAATGGTTGACCGCTTAGATACATCTATAACAGTAATATTTTTTGCTTTTAAATCATCGACAAAGTCGATGATT
>NZ_JACJFI010000342.1 GCF_014164505.1 Shewanella sp. SG41-4
GATGCTTGGCTTGCCCAGTTGTCAAAACACCCTGACAGTTATTTATATTGTTTTCGTGGCGGTTTACGCTCGAAGTTATCACAGCAATGGATTAAAGAATCTGGCATGAACATTCCCTATATTGAAGGGGGTTATAAAGCCATGCGTAGTTTTTTAATTAATACTATCGAACAAGCACCTAGCCAATCCAAAGTACTTATTTTAAGTGGCATAACAGGCAGTGGTAAAACAGAAGTTATCCATCAGCGTAATGAGTCTGTCGACCTTGAAGGCCTTGCCAATCATAAAGGGTCGAGCTTTGGCAAAAATATCGATCCGCAACCCAGTCAAATTAACTTCGAAAATAATTTAGCTGTGTCATTACTGAAACATCAACAACAGCAACATAAGCATTTACTGTTAGAAGATGAAAGTATGTTAATAGGCCGTTCAGCCCTACCGAAGCCATTTTACAGCGCCATGCAACAAGCTGATATTATCGTACTCGACGAACCATTAGACGCGCGTTTACCGCGTTTATTAAACGACTATGTTGAGCAAAAACTGGCTGATTATGTGTCTGGATTAGGTGAGCAAGCGGGCTTTGATGCATTTAGAGCTTATTTGGCTCAAAGCTTATTGGGCATTCGTAAACGCTTAGGTGGTAAGCAACATCAAGAATTACAGGACTTAGTTGATAATGCACTTAACGTACAACAAAGCCAAAATGATACCAGTAAGCATTTAGAATGGATAAGTCTGTTACTCGATATTTATTATGACCCGATGTATCTGTATCAACTTGAAAAGAAACAGGACAGAATTATCTTTCAAGGCGACAGACATGCTATACATCAATGGTTAGATAGCCATAAATAATAAGTCTTTTGAGCAAAAATGCCCTCGTGATGAGGGCATTTTTATGGGTATCTCGCCAGGTTCAGTTGTGAAATCAACACAAATCTGGTCACGGTAGTTCAAGGCATTTTGGTATTAACGGATAAAACCGCACAACTGCTATCATTATTTAACCACGATGTTGTGTTTGATGGTTTCTGGTGACTACCGTTACAATATCGTTACAATATCGTTAGCATGCCGTTTCTAATGTCGTTACCAAGCATGTAATTAATAAATTAGTCTGCGCTCGAAAAAGCAACACATCTAAAACATCAATTAATGTGCATTAAAATATAAACAAATTAATTAGTTAACAATATATCCCACGGAAGATTAGCGCTGCCTACCACAATAAAATTAGGGTTTTCGAGTGTTTCACGCTCATTGTAGGTCATAGGCTGTAAATTAATATCAATCAGCGCACCTCCCGCTTCTTCAATAATAATCTGCGCAGCACCGGTATCCCATTCACCAGTCGGTCCTAAGCGGACATAACAATCAGCACGTCCTTCGGCCACTAAACAACTTTTTAATGCTGCACCGCCCATCACAACCAACTCACAGTGATTAGGTTTATTGAGCAACTTCAACACAGACTGAGGATCTTGACGGCGACTTACCGCTAAACGTAAATTATCAGTTTCATCACCGGTTAATTGTTTACTGGTAATGCGTATCTCGTTCTTACCATCGCGCTTATAAGCACCTAATCCTGCTATTGCGTAATAACATACTTTAGTCATCGGCACATAAACCACACCCATGATAGGGCGGTTATGCTCAACTAAGGCAATAATAACTGAAAAATCACCACTGCCAGCAATAAACTCACCCGTGCCATCCAATGGATCAACCAACCAATAGCGCTTCCATGTTTCACGGACACTTAATGGAATATCTGCTGCTTCCTCACTTAAAATAGGAATGTCGGGTGTTAGCTCAGCTAGCTGACGGCAAATAATATCGTGCGCAGCTAAATCGGCAGACGTCACAGGGGTATTGTCGGACTTAATTTCGCGCTTGAAGTTACCTTTCAGGTAAATATCACGAATTTTTTGCCCAGCTTCCGTTGCAATGTCTATAACTTGCTCAATGAGATCTTCTGGTTTCATTACTACTCCAATTACTGGATTCGATAAAGATGACCTAGCAAGGACATCAATAAATAAGGCTATTGCCTTTTCTATATGGGGTTGCATGCAGAATTAAGACACCAAGTAAATGGCCTAATCTACTCAGCATCACTTACCTTTAGCTATTATCATCTATAAGGTTATGCATTGATGTATTCAAATATTGCTGTGTTAAAAATAGGGCGCTCACACTACGAGACTCTGAAAAATCAACATTATCGAGTAATGACTGCCAATCAGATAATGGCCAAGGGATAACATCTATCGGCTCAGGCTCATCCCCCTCTAAACGACTAGGGTACAGTTTTTCAGCGACAAAAATATGCATTTTGCTGGAAAAATAACCTGGTGCAAGCGATAGCTCTTTTAGATGGGTCAACTGATAACTGCCAAAACCAATCTCTTCTTGGAGCTCTCTATTGGCGGCTTCAACAGCTGTTTCTCCTGGATCTATCAACCCTTTAGGAAAACCGAGTTCATAATTATCAGTGCCGGCTGCATATTCGCTAGCTAATAATAAATTACCTTGATGAATAGGCACAATCATCACAGCACCTCTGCTACCACCTTTCATTCTTTCATATTGACGTTCTACGCCATTAGAAAACTTAAGGTGTACCTGCTCGATTTGAAACAGTCTGCTTTTGGCAACAATTTCAGTATGCAGGATCTCCGGCTTTTTATGCCGTTGTGTCATTGAAGCCTCATGTGACGAATTAATATAGACAGGGTACAATCTTACTATTATAGGTATATTCTACAACCGGAATTTACATGTTTCCTTGGTATAAAATAGACACAGTGCTGCTAGACATGGATGGTACGCTGTTAGATTTACACTTTGATAACCACTTTTGGTTACATCTTGTACCGCAACAATTAAGCATGCAACGCAAAATAAGCTTGGATGAAGCCAATACTCTAGTCAAACAAGCTTATTATGATGTGGTTGGCACCTTAGATTGGTATTGCCTTGATTACTGGCAACGCTATTTACAACTCGACATTTTAGCATTGCACCATGCGTCGGCAGATAGAATTAAACTACGCCAAGACAGTATGCCCTTTTTACAAGCATTAGCTGGGGCAAGCAAACAACGCATTTTGTTTACCAATGCTCACCCACAAAGCTTAGCACTTAAGCTAAATCATACCAATTTAGCTCACGGTTTAGATGAAATGCTATCGAGCCATGAAAGTGGTTATCCCAAAGAACATCCGCAATTTTGGCAGTACGCATTGACTAAGTTCAATCTAGACCCATCACGGTGTTTATTTATTGATGACAGCGAAGTGATATTAGCGGCATCGAAAAAAGCTGGTATTGGTTATCAACTGGGGATTAAAAATCCAGATAGCCAAAAACCTCATATTGAATTTACCGACTTCCCAGCGATTACGGATTACCACCCGCTATCATTGGCACTTCAATCGGTATAAACGATGTCGCTATAAAAACGACTCAAGTAGTGAATGATCGTTAAATAGCGGTTGATGTCTGAGCATAGTT
>NZ_JACJFI010000343.1 GCF_014164505.1 Shewanella sp. SG41-4
ATCTCGATGGCTCCCCAAACTGGACTTGAACCAGTGACATACGGATTAACAGTCCGCCGTTCTACCAACTGAACTATTGGGGAATTATTTCGATAACTGTAAACGTTGGCTCCCCAAACTGGACTCGAACCAGTGACATACGGATTAACAGTCCGCCGTTCTACCAACTGAACTATTGGGGAATTACGCTTACATCTCAACTCTACACACTAAATTGGCTCCCCAGACTGGACTCGAACCAGTGACATACGGATTAACAGTCCGCCGTTCTACCAACTGAACTACTGGGGAAGCGTTTTTAGCAAATGTATTGCTGAGAACGGAGCGCATAGTAAAACGCTCTGGTAACTGAGTCAACTCGAGTTATAAAAAAAAACGCATTTATGTGACTAATTGGTTACCAAACACACATCGTGAACGACTTTTGGGCATTTATGTTAATTTTTAAACAATGAAAACAAAATTAATCACTTACTCTTACAATACATTTTCACGATAATAACGACCATTTTTTGTAAATATCGTATTTTCAGTGTCTAACTTTGTGTTTTTACGCTGAGCCGGTGATGTGATTTCATAGTGGAAGTGGAAGTGGAAGTGGAATTGGAATTGGAATTGAAAGGCTTCGCGGATATACGTTCAGTTCAATATAAATAAATTGAATCAATCGGTAAAAATGGCTTCATGGCTAGTCAACAACATCAAACTGGGCAATTTGTGGGGTTATGTAAGATATCTTGAAGAGCAATAAGGGAGCTTAATGCAACGCAATTTCAATAAAACAATACAGACAGCTGTATAACTTGTGATTTTATAATTGTTTTTTACCCAAAATAGAAATTGGTATTATGAGGCTCGGTATAAGCCGTCATCGGCAACTACTGAGTAAAATCAGCTTAATGATATTTTAGTCAACAAAGCATTGGTAGTTTAAGTAAACAAATTTTGAAACTGAGTCATTCATTGTTGTTTCTGTTGATGAGTTTACACGGTTATTACAGGTGACATTATTCCTATACGTTGACACACTTAAATCAGTGCAACTATTTGACACTCGGACGTGACTGAAAATTACTGGTTTGAGTATCGACAGTATCGACGGGCCATAGCTTTCAATTTAATCAATGATAGTTATGAATATGGGCAGGTGATAGCGATGCAATCAATACTGGAGTCTGTGGCATATGATCGCAATGTTGATCGGTGTCAAATTCATTACTAAAATATGCTCCGATTGCAAATTTGAAACCACCACTGAACTATTGTCGCTATCTTTCGTATTAATGTGCAAATGTAATTAAATTTCAACACAAGTTTCTTACGCTTTTATGAAACTCACTTCGTCGCTACCCCGCAGTAGTATTGGGCTTTAGTGACTTATCCACTAAATCTGTGGATAAACTTGTGGACTTCTACTGTAAATGAGCGGCTAACCCTTGTCGTGCTTGAGTCGGACTTAAATTGGTACAAATATTTAGCGATAAGTTATGTTGTTTCTAATCAAACAGATACGAAAATCAACTACTTTGTTTTTTCACTGTTCTCTCAATTGCAAAATTGTAATATCTTCGAACAGTAGATTGTGTATTAAATTGAGGTTTAAGCTCGATTTTTAGCACATTTGTGGCCTTTATTACTGATCCAATCGATTTGTTGATAACTTTCAAGTTACGATCATTTAGGTGCCATAATGATGAAATAATTAACGGGTATTGATCTGAATAAAACAAACCAAAATTAAATAATATTAAGGTTTTTTTGTCGTCAATATAGACATCGCTTCAAGCAACCTCAGAAGCGGTTCAGTGCTATTATGTATCGCCATTAACCAGTGTTTAGGTATATGATAAATGGTTCAATAGAATAGGAAACCATGTTGTGTCAGAGTCAGTATTTTCCCTAGAGTCCAAATTCGAACCCGCCGGCGATCAACCTACAGCGATAAAAAAATTAGTAGATGGTTTAGAGTCTGGCGTCGCTAGCCAAACTTTACTAGGCGTAACGGGGTCAGGTAAAACCTACACTATCGCAAATGTGATCAAGCAAATGGGCAGGCCAACGATTATTATGGCGCCTAACAAAACACTTGCTGCGCAACTTTATGGCGAAATGAAAGAGTTTTTCCCGCATAACGCGGTTGAATACTTTGTTTCTTATTATGATTACTATCAACCTGAAGCTTATGTACCCGCTTCTAATACCTTTATTGAAAAAGATGCATCTGTGAATGCTCACATTGAGCAAATGCGTTTATCGGCCACTAAAGCGCTGTTAGAGCGCAAAGATGTAGTACTTATTGCCTCTGTGTCAGCCATATATGGTTTAGGCGATCCCGATTCTTATATGAAGATGTTATTGCATTTACGCCAAGGCGATTTTATGGGCCAACGAGACATCCTCATTCGGCTCAGTGAATTACAGTACAAACGCAATGATATTGAGTTACAACGCGGAACATATCGTGTTCGCGGTGAAGTGATAGATATTTTTCCAGCAGAATCTGAACGTGAAGCCATTCGAATAGAATTATTTGACGACGAAATAGAACGCTTAAGTGAGTTTGATCCCTTGACCGGACATATTAACAAACGAATAGCGCGTGCCACCATTTATCCCAAAACGCATTATGTGACACCAAGAGAGAAAATTTTAGCGGCAACTGAAGATATTAAAGAAGAACTCAGAGAACGTCGTCAATATCTACTCGATAACAATAAATTGATTGAAGCTCAGCGGATCACTGAGCGCGTTCAATACGACATTGAAATGATGGTCGAGTTAGGTTATTGCTCAGGAATAGAAAACTACTCTCGATATTTATCAGGTAGATCGCCTGGAGAGGGTCCACCAACATTATTAGATTATTTACCTGCGGACGGTTTGCTGATTATTGATGAATCGCATGTGACGGTACCGCAAATTGGCGCTATGTACAAAGGTGATAGAAGCCGGAAAATGAACTTAGTGGAGTATGGATTTCGATTACCATCCGCATTAGATAATCGTACTTTGATGTTTGAAGAGTTTGAACGATTAATGCCGCCAACCATTTTTGTTTCAGCAACACCTAGGTTATATGAGCTTGAAAAAAGTACCGGCGAGCTAGCAGAGCAGGTGGTAAGGCCAACCGGATTACTTGATCCTGTGCTTGAAGTTAGGCCAGTGGGAATACAAGTTGATGATCTTTTGTCTGAAATCCACAAACGTGTGGCGGTTAATGAACGTGTGCTGGTAACCACATTAACTAAAAGAATGTCTGAAGACTTGAGTGAATACCTTGACGAACACGGCGTTAAAGTTCGTTATTTACATTCGGATATTGATACCGTTGAACGAGTTGAAATTATTCGTGATTTACGCTTAGGGCGTTTTGACGTACTGATCGGAATTAACTTATTACGTGAAGGTTTAGATCTGCCTGAAGTGTCCTTAGTGTGCATTTTAGATGCAGACAAAGAAGGCTTTTTACGTTCAGAGCGCTCACTCATTCAGA
>NZ_JACJFI010000344.1 GCF_014164505.1 Shewanella sp. SG41-4
AAAACGTCCCATGACAATCAATTGAGTTGCTGAATCAGAATCATGATGATCATCACCCAATGAAAACATTAACCCCTCTAGTGGGCGCAAACCGTTATTATCTTTCAATTTAACTTTAGCCAATATTTGAGTGATGATCTCTGCACGATGAGAGTTAAATTCAACCGTTGATAAATGGCCATTAATGTCATCATCTATATCATTAAATGCACTAATCGGTAATGACAACACCATAAATGCACCATTATTAACCATATTAATAGTGCCATGTTGAGCAACCATCATGTGCGATTCAGCCTCTGTTACCATCAATAAATTCATCATAAAAATAACCGCCATCACCTTATGTCTCAGAACGCGCATTCGATGTCCCCCTTAAGTGTCATATAGTTGATTATTGAGGTGGAGGTAATTGGCCTGCGGCTTCAACTTCACCTTTAACACATCGTTGAAAGAACGGGTAACTATCTGTTGCGTAATAATGATAAATGCCATTTGGAAACTCTGGAGTGACCCCAACGCGGCCGTTACATTCGTCCAAGTCGCCTGAGCCTTCTACATATTCCCAGTCTTGTTTAAAGGTACCTAAAGCATATAAATCCGTTGATGGTCTGCTATCACTTACTGCTGTGACTAACTGATAACTGCCAGTTAGTACTTTAAGTGTTGAAGTGGCATCATCGGCTGTGCTGTACCCGTAACGTGCGTAAATAGGGAATCCATCCGATGCCCATGCAATTAAGGTCATGGTGTTGCTACTGCCACCATGTAGCGTAATAAAACCTTCTGGCATACCGTGATAATGATATTCACCGCTTGGTTGAACATGGGCATTATTGTCATCGGTTCCAAAATCAAAACTGGATTGGCCTAACGCCTCAATATTCCAGTTACCGACATTCATACCTGGGTCGCAAATTAAACCTGAGTCATCACAAGTGCCGCCGGTGCTGGCATCAATTTTTACTCCATTTAACACATATCCCTGCGGGCCTGACGGGCCACCTAATTCTGTAGCCACATCGGTTTTAACGGGCTGCAAAGTAATACTTGCTGTAATGTCTTGCTCGGTGATCATGTTTGGATTGCCATCATTGGGAAAAGTGCCCACTGCATGGTCAGGAATACCGTTCGCCACTAAATTGCGCATAGCATCAGCACAAGTCCATTGCGACTCACTGTTATAACCAACAGACTCAGAATCATTAAATTCGCTGTATGCATAATCACATAACACGCCATCAGTTGTGCCGTTGTTACTGACGCCATTATCGGTTGAACTGGTGCTTTCATCAATTGACACTGTGTCATCATCACTACTGTTACAGGCTGTTAATAAACCGGCTGTGATCAACGTACACAACATAGATTGAGTAAATTTCCGATATTTAACGAATACTTTCATGTCATCGATTCCTTTAAGTGGATCGTAAAGAGGTTAAACCAAGGAGGTACTGTATTACCTATCAATGATATAGAGACAAAGTGCAGAAATTATGCAGAAAAACAACAAAAATGAAGGATATGGTAAATGTTCTGTTAACGAAATCACCCCGCTTGCACAGTTTTTTGTCAAAAAAAGTGGCGGAAGTGAAAACGCTATAGGTATATTTTGGGGAGTTAATGTTTACATAAACTTAAGAAGAGTAGATATTTCTATGCCTTACTATACAAGATGGGTTTAAAGCCGAAGACCTCCTGGGAAATACATTTAACCTAATGACAAAGCGCTACCAGCTTATTTACAGCCAATAGCCCCATGCAATTTATCATTACAAATCACACTAAATCCACATTGCTAATTGCTCTTTGGTGGGTTTGCTGCCCTTGTGGACCACTTTTTCATCAATCACGACTGCTGGTGTACTCATTACGTCATAAGCCATAATTTGGGCCATATCAGTCACTTTTTCTATTTTTATTGCTACTCCCTTTTCATCAGCAACAGCTTGGACAAGTTCTGCGGTTTCAAGGCACTTTTTACAACCAGAACCTAATACTTTAACGATTTTCATTTATTATTCCTTATGACTAATTCGTCGTTAATAAAAACGGAGCAAATGCGTTAAATATCCACCCCACTAAAGTGAATGAAACTAATAGAAGGCTGAATAATATTGTCAGTAAACGCCATTGCATGACTTGTTTTAACAAAATAAACTCAGGGAAACTGGCCGCTACAGTGCTCATACAAAATGCCAATGTGGTGCCTATCGGTAAACCATTGACTATCAAGCTTTCCATAACTGGAATAACGCCTGTTGCATTGGAATAAAGTGGAATGCCGAGCAACACCGCAGCAGGAACAGACCACCATTGTCCATCCCCCAAATGTGCTTCAATCCAACCGTCTGGGACAAAACCATGTAATGCCGCGCCCAGCCCCACACCAATAATCACCCATTTCCACACTCTGCCAAATATATCTAGCATCTCCGTTTTGGCAAATTGATGCCTTTGTTGTAACGACATAGTTGGCACATTGCCATTATCATCAACCGTATTGCCAACATCCTTCAGTTGACCTCGTTTTAACGCTTCTGCCGCAAATGATTGCAACCAACGTTCAGCCTTAATGCTGTCGAGAAACAGACCGCCTAACATACCCACACTCATGCCAACCGCAATATACAGTAAAGTAAATTTGAGTCCCAATAAGCTCATCAGCAGTAATATCGCTACCTCGTTGATTAAAGGAGAGGTAATCAAAAAGCTCATCGTGATCCCCAATGGGATCCCGGCAGAAGTAAAACCTAAAAACACAGGGATGCTCGAACAAGAACAGAATGGCGTTATAACACCAAAACCTGAGCCCATTAAGTAACCTAGCCCTCGGTGTTTTCCTGCTAAAAAATCTCTAACTCGCTCAACATTTAACGAGGCACGTATAAGAGCAATGAGATAAATCATCACCAGTAGCAAAGCAAAAATTTTAGTGACGTCTTCAACAAAAAAATGCAGCGCATCACCGAGTTTAGTCTCTGGCGACAACCCCAATACACTGTATATAAGCCAAGATGCAAAATCAGAAAAAATCTGAAACATAAATTATTGCTCTATAAAAACACTACTGTAAAGATAGCGTTATTTTGGGTCGCAATATAAGATCTAGATCTCGATTTTGTTGATGATTGGAATAAACATAGGTTATGCGAAATAGAATTTGATTAATTAACTTATTCAATTTTGCCTTATGTTGCTACTTGCTGGCCATTTCGATATCAAGTCGGCTTACCATTCATAATCTTGGTGACAACAAAAATGAGTGGTTTATCTATGTAAAGCGACGTAGGTTTGTCATACGCTGCGCATACAACCGTTAATTATTGTAATGAATAGGATATTTTTTTCAGCTTTAAAAATAATGACTTATTCAAATTAAAATCGTTAAATTTATATGATCAATAACTTAAAAAGCAGATAGTTAACTTAATTTACATCCTATCGAAAACTTAACATTGCAACGAATTGTTAAGTTTTCG
>NZ_JACJFI010000345.1 GCF_014164505.1 Shewanella sp. SG41-4
GCTCGAGCAAAAGCGGAAGCTGAAGCAAAAGCAGCAGCAGAAGCGAAAGCTAATGCAGAAGCGAAGAAAAAAGCGGAAGCAGAAGCCAAATTGAAATCAGAAAAAGTTAAGTCTGAACCTAAAGTAACTAAAGTTGCTGATCCAGAAACAGCTGCAGTAAAAGCAGAAGCCGATCGTTTAAAAGCGACTCAAGAAGCTGTACTTACTCAAAAGCAGAAAGATGAAGCTGCCAAAGCAGCTGAAACAGCACGCCAACTTGCAGAAGTTAACTCTAAGCGTTGGGCAGAAGAAGAACGCCAACGTTTAGATGCAGAAAAGAATGGCGATCACCACATTACAACGTCTAAAGTTGCTCGTGCAGCAGAAGACAGTTCAGATGCTGATGATGAAAAACGTGGTCGTCGTGCGCGCAACAAAAACGCCAATAAAAAACGTGGCGGAAAAGATGCTCGTGACGGTCGTGAAAAACATATGCGCAACCGCAGTACCGCACCTGAATCTATGGCGCACGGTTTTAATAAACCTGCTGCAGCTGTTAGTCGTGACGTGCGTATTGGCGAAACCGTAACCGTATCTGAATTAGCTCATTTAATGGCAATTAAAGCCACTGTTATCATCAAGCAAATGATGAAAATGGGCACTATGGTAACGATTAACCAAGTACTTGACCAAGAAACAGCCCAAATGGTTGCTGAAGAATTAGGTCATAAAGTTGTGCTTATTCGTGAGAACGAACTTGAGCAGCAAGTACTTAAAGATCGTGATGACAACATCCAGCTAGAGTCTCGTGCTCCTGTTGTGACTATCATGGGTCACGTTGACCATGGTAAGACGTCATTACTTGATTATATTCGTCGTGCAAAAGTTGCAGCTGGTGAAGCCGGTGGTATTACTCAGCATATCGGTGCATACCACGTTGAAACTGAAAACGGCATGATCACCTTCCTTGATACTCCTGGTCACGCGGCGTTTACGTCAATGCGTGCTCGTGGTGCTAAGGCGACTGATATTGTTATCTTAGTTGTTGCAGCTGATGATGGTGTAATGCCACAAACGATAGAAGCTATTCAACATGCTAAAGCGGGTAATGTACCGTTAATCGTTGCTGTTAACAAAATGGATAAGCCAGATGCTGATCCTGAACGTGTTAAGAGTGAACTATCTCAACATGGCGTCATGTCAGATGACTGGGGCGGAGATAACATGTTCGTTCATGTATCAGCTAAGACTGGTCTGGGCATTGATGAACTGTTAGAAGGTATTTTACTTCAATCTGAAGTATTAGAACTTAAAGCTATACGTGATGGAATGGCAGCTGGTGTTGTTATTGAATCAAAACTTGATAAAGGTCGTGGCCCTGTTGCTACTATCTTGGTTCAAGAAGGTACCTTACGCCAAGGCGATATCGTTTTATGTGGATTAGAGTACGGTAAAATCCGTGCGATGAAAGACGAAAACGGTCATGCTATCACTGAAGCTGGTCCATCTATTCCGGTAGAGATCTTAGGTCTTTCTGGTGTCCCGTTAGCGGGTGATGAGGCGACAGTTGTTCGTGATGAACGTAAAGCCCGTGAAGTTGCATTATATCGTCAAGGTAAATTCCGTGACATTAAGTTAGCGCGTCAACAGAAGTCTAAGCTAGAAAACATGTTTGCGAACATGGAAGAAGGCGAAGTACAAGAGTTGAACATCGTACTTAAAGCGGATGTTCAAGGTTCTCTTGAAGCTATTTGTGAATCATTAGCTAAACTGTCTACAGATGAAGTTAAAGTGAACATTATTGCTCGTGGTGTTGGTGCATTAACCGAAACCGATGCAACATTAGCAGCTGCTTCAAATGCGATTCTTGTAGGTTTCAACGTCCGTGCAGATGCACAAGCGCGTAAAACCATTGATTCAGAAAGTGTTGATTTACGTTATTACAGCATCATCTACAACTTAATTGATGAAGTTCGTGCTGCAATGACTGGTATGTTAGCTCCTGAATTTAGACAAGAAATTATCGGTCTTGCTGAAGTTCGTGATGTATTTAAGTCTCCTAAAATTGGCGCGATTGCTGGTTGTATGGTTACTGAAGGTATTGTTAAGCGTAGTGCACCAATTCGTGTTCTACGTGATAACGTGGTTATCTTCGAAGGTGAACTTGAGTCTTTACGTCGCTTCAAAGATGATGCCCCTGAAGTCCGTAATGGGATGGAATGTGGTATCGGTGTTAAGAACTACAATGACGTTCGTGTAGGAGACCAAATTGAGGTCTTCGAAACAGTCGAAATAGCTCGCACCTTATAAGAACCAATGGAAGGGCGGCTTTAGCCGCCCTTTTTGATTGTAGACCTAACGATATGGCATATCATCATGGCAAAAGAATTTAGTCGTACACGCCGTATTGCACAACAACTCCAGCAAGAACTTGCAATGGTGTTGCAACGCGATATGAAAGATCCCCGCATTGGTTTTGTCACAGTAAATGACGTCGACGTCTCTCGTGATTTAAGTTATGCAAAAGTTTATGTGACTTTTTTTGAAGAAGACACTGAACTTGTTCAACAAAAAATTGATGCGCTTACTGTAGCTGCACCTTATGTTCGTACTTTAGTTGCTGGACGTATGAAATTACGTGTCATGCCTGAATTACGTTTTATTTATGATAGTTCGTTAGTAGAAGGCATGCGTATGTCTAACCTAGTGACACAAGTCATTAATAAAGATAAAGCTAAACAGCAGCAGTTTTCGCCAGATGTATCTGATAATAGCGAGTCTGTTGACGGTGAAAAGGAGCAAGATTAATGGCTCGACGCCCTAAAGGTCGCTTCATCGACGGAATCGTATTACTCGATAAAGATACTGGCATGAGCTCTAATTTTGCCCTGCAAAGAGTGAAGCGCTTTTTTAATGCTAATAAAGCTGGCCATACAGGTGCTTTAGACCCGTTAGCAACAGGTATGTTGCCTATTTGTCTTGGAGAAGCGACTAAGTTCTCTCAGCATTTACTTGATTCGGATAAGCGCTATCTGGTCACGGCTAAATTGGGTCAACGTACTGATACTAGTGATTCAGATGGGGAAGTCGTTCAAACGCGCCCTGTTAATTTTACTCAAGAATTACTTGATGAAAAACTGTCATTTTTTCGTGGAACCACTCAACAAATACCTTCAATGTATTCGGCATTAAAATACCAAGGTCAACCTTTGTATAAATATGCTCGTGAGGGGATTGAAGTTCCACGGGAATCGAGACCGATTACTGTATTTGAGCTCAATTTTATTAAGCTTGAAGGTGATGAACTAACACTAGATATTCATTGTTCTAAAGGCACTTACATTCGTACCATTATTGATGATTTAGGTGAAATGCTTGGATGTGGAGCACATGTCATTATGTTGC
>NZ_JACJFI010000346.1 GCF_014164505.1 Shewanella sp. SG41-4
TCACTCTCCACTGCACCATCGTGGTTCTCAATTGCCCCATTCATGAAGTTTTTTCAATTATTTTTAAAAAAAATGAATTTTATTTAAAACAAACCAATCTGCTTAAGCTTGTTGATCGGGTGACGTAACTCACATTTTCAGCTGTTAATAAGCTTATTTTTATTACGTTTACGTAAACGTTAATTTAAAACGGTTGTTTAAAAATGACATTCTTGCTACATGTAATAACAAACTGTTTTTAATAGATAAAATCCTATTACGTATAGGTAAACTAGAAACGTTACAAAATTGTTTAATTAGATGTTGTAGACTAAAGTTTGGTAAGGTTAGGTTTACAGTGAGTTATTTTATTACAACCTTTTTTACCATATGTGTTTGCTGGTCAATTGGTAAGATGAATTTTAAGTAACGCCTTTAAAGTATATGCTCTATTTTATTTTTTATCTTTATAACATAGGTTTACCTGGCATTTTTTGTGTTGGTAAGACCATTTTGTATGATCTGTATTACAGCTTTTTATGTCGTTTTGGTAAAGTGCAGACTGTTGCAATTACAAACGTTTTTGGTTAGTTTTTAGTACGAAACAGACATTTGAAAGCTTTTGATAAATAGTCAGCTTCAGTTAAATGTCATGAGTAAACGGTTTATTTGAACTTGAATAAGTACAGCGATGATTTGGTACAAGTAATAGTGGGTAGACAGTAGTGAGTGACACTACACCGTGAAGTATGACAACCGATATCAAAACAGACAGCATATAGGGAGCCATTATTATGACGGCAGAACAGTTAGTTGCTCAATACAGTAAGTCCACAGCAAATGCTGATGATTCGGTTAAAACCGATCTCACGTTTATTGGGCCTACTGTTAATGGGCAAGAAGAAGTTTTTAACTCTGGCGCCGTGGCTTTCCTTGATTCGTTATGTGCAAAATTTGTTGATGAAGTACCTGAACTATTAGCTAAGCGTAAGCAAAAGCAAGCTCGTATTGATAAAGGCGAATTACCTGATTTTTTACCTGAAACTCGTGCAATACGTTATGGTGATTGGACTATTCGTGGTATGCCTGAAGATCTTAAAGACAGGCGTGTTGAAATTACTGGCCCTGTTGACCGTAAAATGATCATCAATGCTTTAAACGCCAATGTAAAAGTGTTTATGGCCGACTTTGAAGATTCATTAGCTCCGAGTTGGCAAAAGATTGTCGAAGGTCAAATTAACCTTCGTGATGCTGTACGTGGCGATATTGAACTAACGGTCCCTGAAACAGGTAAGCATTATTCATTAAATCCAGATCCTGCGGTGTTAATTGCACGTGTACGTGGTTTGCATCTTATTGAAAAGCATATTGAATACAAAGGCAAACCGATTCCTGGCGGCTTAGTCGATTTTGCTATGTACTTTTACCATAATTATCGTCAACTTTTAGCTAAAAAATCTGGACCTTACTTTTATATTCCTAAGTTAGAAAGCCATATAGAAGCGCGTTGGTGGGCGAAAATGTTTGCCTTCGTAGAAGAGCGTTTTTGCTTACAACCCGGCACCATTAAATGCACTTGTTTAATTGAGACATTACCTGCGGTATTTGAAATGGAGGAGATTCTTTATGAACTTCGTTCAAACATTGTCGCGCTTAATTGTGGCCGTTGGGATTATATTTTCAGCTATATCAAAACCTTAAAGAACTATCCAGACCGTGTATTACCCGACCGTCAAGCGGTCACCATGGATACTAAGTTTTTAAGTGCCTATTCACGCTTATTGATTAAAACTTGCCATAAACGTGGCGCATTAGCCATGGGCGGTATGGCAGCATTTATTCCTGCCAAAGATGAAGCGACTAACGAACTGGTATTACAAAAAGTGCGTGGCGATAAAGAGTTAGAAGCTCGCAATGGTCATGATGGTACTTGGGTCGCACATCCTGGTTTAGCAGACACTGCGATGAAAGTTTTCAATGATTACATCGGTGGTGATAGAACCAATCAATTGCACATTACTCGTGATGTCGATGCGCCGATTTTAGCCAGCGAATTACTCGAGCCTTGTCAAGGCGAGCGAACTGAAGCGGGTATGCGTTTGAACATTCGTATTGCGTTGCAGTACATCGAAGCGTGGATCCAGGGCAATGGTTGCGTACCGATTTACGGTTTGATGGAAGATGCTGCCACGGCTGAAATATCGCGCACTTCTATTTGGCAATGGATCCAGCATGGCAAAAGTTTATCCAACGGTAAACTGGTCACTAAAGCATTGTTTAGAGAAATGCTGAAAGAGGAAATGGCCAACGTGAAGGCGGAACTCGGCGAAGAGCGTTTTAATGCAGGTCAGTTCGCTAAAGCGGCAGAATTATTTGAACAAATTACTACCTCAGATGAGCTAGTCGATTTCTTAACATTACCAGGATATGAACTGTTAACGGCGTAATGTCGAATAACAGAATATTAATTACAACACTACTGAATTAGGCAAAGTTGAATGATTCACTTTACCACCTTCATACAGGAAGGAGCGACACTATGACTACACAACTAACTCGTCAGCAACAGGTTGATGCAATTAAGAAAGATTGGGCTGAAAATCCACGTTGGAAATCGGTTAAGCGTCCTTTTACTACTGAAGAAGAACAGTTTTAATCGTTAGTCCCAACCGTTTTACAAGTTTGGTCACTTTGTGACTGTTGTAACCCCGTGCAGCTCACCTACAGGCAGCACGGGATTTTTATCCTCATATGATGGTTTATAAGCGATTGCTTAGTTGTTGAACCTGATTATTTGGATACTTCCTACCCGTAAGTTTTTAACCACATAATTTGTGATTGCGGCTCCTTGTGAGCCGTTTTTTTTACCCATTATTTATCGTATGTCTAAGTATCACCTTTGCGTCATGATTAAGTTCATTCATCTCAAACTGCACTTGCTCAAAAAATTACTGCTCCTGAAAAAGATAATGTAATAGCGAGGTCACATGTCATTTATTCTTTGTGCTGGGTGTAGAGTGATAATTAGTAGCTAGTAGCCAGTAGGCTTAGGATATTAGAAGTATTATTGTTTTACTTTGATACGTGAGCTAGCTTGAACGAATAGCAATATCTACAAGACACCGTGATGAAATTGAGTATACTAAAAACAATGTTTGTTATATTTAGGTTAATTTTTGAAGGCAATGACTCAGCAAAAAGGGGCTGATTACTGGACCAAACGGATCAGTGATCAAGAAATGCCTGCATTATGTTCTACAGTGCGTGACTTAGAAAAGTTGGCAAAAGACGATGTGTCTTCGTTATCTTTATTAGGTCGAAGTGTTATGCACGACAATGCACTCACCTCACGTATTCTTCGAGTGGCACTGTTTGCCACTCGAAGAATA
>NZ_JACJFI010000347.1 GCF_014164505.1 Shewanella sp. SG41-4
AGTAAGAATACCGTCTTCAAGGCCTTTCTCGTCTTGTTCTGAATAACCTGCACCAATGGCTAATCGCATATCTTGTTGAAGCGCAAAAACGACTCCGCCAGTAATGCTGCTGTATTCTAAGGTATCTGTTTCCCCAGCAGCATTGATACCGGCACCGGCATTAAAACCTAGACCAGCATAACGACCAATACCATCACCGTACATTAAGCCGAGAACTGCCTTATGACCGTCTCCAAATTTAAGGCTAGTGTTTAATGCTAGGCCATAACCAAAAGCATCATCACCTTCTAGTTCAAATCGACGGATCACGACTCTTGGTGAAAAAGTAACTCTACTATTAGCGTAAAAGTACTTGGCGATAATATCTGGCATGACATCTTCACTTGAACCGTTATTCACTAGGGTATAAGGGCCTGCGGCTGTTAGTCCAAGCGTTGGGTTTTCAAGACTGATTGAAGTGTATTGACCTTTACCTATATTGTATTGGTAGCGAACTTGAGGCTGGCGGACAAATGTGGTTCCTGGATCCGTGGCGAAATCCATCGATGGCATGATGCCTGCGAAATCCATAAAGTTAGACCATGTTTGCCCCGCTAGAACCATATGTTTACCCATGGTCATTTCACCATATGCATGACGGATCCTGAAGCCGTTACTATTAGACCAAGTCGGGCCATCACTATCGATGTCAGCAAAAAAGTCACCTTCTACATGTGTTTTGAACGTGCCGTATTTATTTTTTGATGCTGTTTTAATGAACAAACGACTCTCTCTCGCCGTCATATGTAAATCCGATTTGTCAGCATTGGCTGAACCATCAATCGGAGTAGTATAAATACTATAAAGGTCGCCATTGTATGGGGCCGTAATCGTGCCGTTAGTATCATAATTGACCATTAGTTTGGCATATCCACCGGCAGTCACTTCAGTGTCAGCGATATCATATTCGGCTGAATTAACCGAGGCAGTGCCAATCATAAGCGGTATTGCAATGGCGACAGCTGTTACTAATGGTTTACGTGTATATAATTTATTCATAATGATTTTTCTCTTTCATAAGTTCATCAATATTCGTCGACTGGGCATTTTGCCCAGTCGTTATAGTTGTTATGCTTTTGCTACATTTTTACCGGCAATACGACCAAACACGATGCAGTCGGGAATGGCTACAGTACCTAGGCGACAAGCACCATGCGTCCCCCCAGTAGATTCACCACATGCAAACAATCCTGGAATGGTTTCTCGTGTCGCAATGTTGATGACTCTTGCTTCTGTATCGATTTCAACACCGCCCATTGTGTGATGTGCTTTAGGCCATAAACGAACAGCATAGAAAGGTGCTTCGACAATTGGTTGCTGATTCATTGAGAACGGTTTATTAAACTCAGGGTCATTTTTTGCTAAAACATAGCTGTTATAACGTTGTATTTGTGCCTCTAGCGTTTTAGCCGACATATTATAGTGAGCAGCTAGAGCTTGAATGGTGTCAAAGGTATGCACTACTTTTCGATCAAGTAGCTTAGGCATAACATGCATAGAAGCTTTGACGCCTTTTGCATCACAAATAGCAACGGCGACATTACCGGTTTTGATAATGGCATCGGCACGCACTTTACGGTCAGCAAGTTCGTCAACAAAACGTTCACTGGTTTCAGGATTAACCATCACCCCGTGAGTAAAGGCTGAGTAAGCAGCGAAAATAGGAGCAAGACCAAAGCCTTTTTCATCTGGTGAAGCCCATGGCCCTAATTGGATCCATGAAAGTTGCACTGGATTTGCGCCAACACGGATCATTTCTTTTAAACATTCAGAAGTGGCTCCCATGTGATTTGTTGTTGCAAGCTCTTCTGTTAATCTAGGATCTTGGGATGAGCGATAAACCACGTCGGCTGCAAAGCCACCAGATGCCATCACAACGCCTTTATTGGCTTTGATGAAATGTGTTGCAGTAGAGTTTTCTTTACCAGGCTTGAATTTAGTGATCACCTCAAGTCCTACAATTCTGCCTTCTTTATTGCTTATTAGGCGTTTTACGAAGACTTTCTTTTTGAGCGGAATACCCAGTTCTTTTGCTTTTTCTAACATTGGGTGCACGATACCGGAACCAGATTGGTTATAAGTGGTATGTGTTCTTGGGATTGAATGTCCGCCGAATTGTGCGAGTTTTTCTTTGAATTTCACACCAAGATAATCTCGGCACCATTCAAATGCATCGTTAGATTGTTCGGCAACCATACGTGCTTGTTTAGGGTAGTTAAGACCAAGACCCGCTTTATACATATCAGCAAGCATTGCATCAACAGAGTCTGTTACACCATTGGCTTTTTGAATATCACTGCCGACAACAGCCATACCGCCACCATTGATGGTTGAGTTGCCACCAGGAACAGGCATTTTTTCAAGTACCACAACTGATGATTTAGCATTTTTAGCTTCGATGGCGGCAGATAAACCTGCAAATCCACTACCGACAACAACGACATCATAGGTCTCATCCCATTTATCTGGTAATGAGGTGCAGCTTGACTCTGTTTTGGCAGAAGCAAAGCCGGATAAAGCTAATCCAGCTGTTGCGGTGGTAATACTGGTTGCTTTTAAAAAGTGGCGTCTTGATAGATTTGTTTTAGTGTCTGTACTCATTATCGTCCCCTTAATATTAATAATTTTTAAACGAGGTGAATATTTACCTATTAACCTGTTTATTCATTTTCTTGTTTGAAAATGTAAGCATTAAAGTAAGAGCATGTAATGTGCCAGTTATTTTTTGTTTTTAATTGTTTGATTTATTTAGGTAAAGTTATAATGTGTGATATTGGTTACTGTATTGTTGAGAATTAATTTCTCACAATAATGTATCGAGGGTTTTACTTATAATTGATACAGATCACGCCTTTATTTTGCTAACAAGCAGTATTGGCGCTTCTATAGCGAGCTTATTTAATCTTGATAGCACACTGTTAGTGGGACAAAGGATTGTTAAGCACCATTTATTATTCCAAGTTGAGGCCAGCTATCAGGCAAACTGTTATTGCTTTAAATAAGTTAAACGGCAAGTTAGGACTGTGGTGTCTAGCACAAACTATGTCAGCAGTTATGAGTGGGAAGTGATACTCGTGGTTGTACTGATAAAGCCTATCTTTTGTGACCATGATTTTAAAATGTGAAACTATCTCGGATAGTCAGTCAGCTTGTTAGCATGGATAACTGATCATGAGAGTCGTAGTGATTTTGCTAATAAAGTGTAAGCGGTCAATGAACTGGTGAAGCTTATTCTGCTTCACCTAAATCAACATTCCACGGCAGCAAATCAGTCATATCATCTAATGGTGCACGCTTAGGTAATTCCGTAAATAGATGACGAAAATA
>NZ_JACJFI010000348.1 GCF_014164505.1 Shewanella sp. SG41-4
TAACTATTTTCAGTTACTTAACCTTGCACAATTGAATGTACTCTAGATAACAACCTCATTTACTTATACTAAATAACTGCATCAACATACAAATATAAATGAAACTTTATGTTACTAAACCATTGTTAAATATTATATATGTGATCAAGCGCCCAACAACACGGCGTACTCCCAGTTAGGAAGTATAAACACTGAACACAGATTTTGTACTGGCATCAGAGTTATAATTTTTTACAATTGGCAAGCTGGAACAGAGTCGCCAATCAGGCAATAAGATTGTGGCTCTTGATGATAGGCTTCATAGTGGATGAAAATGGCATAGTCAGAAGGGTTGGCCAATCAGATGATTACAGGTTACGAGCAAGCAAAGCAAAAGTCATGGGTGCATTTTTGGTAAAATATATCGATATACACGAAGTAACGTCGGTAAATACACGCATTTTATCTAGGATCTATTAGGCTAAATCCACAAGCGTTCCACACTTTGACCCACCTTATTCTATTAGCCTAATGAATATAAGCAGATTATAAATCGACAATTGACTACTTACCTGTATAATCCGCGACCTTATTCTTATGCTACGTCAGTCTTATTCTCACAACGCTACACCCTAGCCAATTGTTGATAAAAATGCTGTAACACTCTATGGAAACTTGCTTTGATTTCTACCGCTAATATCACCATGCAGTTTGGCCCTGAGCCATTATTTGAAAACATCTCGGCTCAATTTGGTCACGGTAACCGTTACGGTTTAATCGGCGCAAATGGCTGTGGCAAATCCACGTTCATGAAAATTTTGAGTGGTGCTTTGGCCCCAACATCAGGAAACGTGTCGATTACGCCAGGCTTTAAAGTCGGTACGCTTAGTCAAGATCAGTTCGCGTTTGAACAATATAGTGTTGTCGACGCTGTGATCATGGGTGATGTCGGACTGTGGAAAGTAAAACAAGAACGTGACAGCATTTATGCCAAAGCAGAAATGACCGATGAAGACGGCATGCGAGTAGGCGATTTAGAAAGTCAGTTCGCTGAAATGGATGGCTACACTGCTGAAAGTCGTGCAGGAGAAATTCTGTTAGAAGCCGGTATTGAAGAGTCATTTCATTATGGTTTGATGCAACAAGTTGCTCCAGGTTGGAAGTTGCGCGTGCTATTAGCACAAGCTTTATTCGCTAACCCAGATATCTTGTTACTCGACGAACCTACCAACAACTTGGATATTCATACTATTAGTTGGTTGGCAACAGAGTTAAACAAGCGTAAATGCACCATGATCATTATTTCGCACGACAGACACTTTTTAAACTCTGTTTGTACCCACATGGCTGACATCGATTACGGCGAATTACGTGTTTACCCAGGTAATTACGAGTATTTCTTAGCTCAATCAGGCTTAATTCGCGAGCAACTGTTAGCAGGTAACGCCAAGAAAAGTGCTGAAATAGACGAACTGCAAGACTTCGTTAACCGTTTTGGTGCTAACGCATCTAAAGCAAAACAAGCCAGTTCTCGCGCTAAAAAAATGGACAAAATTAAGTTAGATGATGTTAAGTCATCTAGCCGTATTACCCCATCGATTCGTTTTGCAGAAAGCAAAAAGCTGCATCGTCAGGCTCTCGTGCTTGAAGAATTGTCCCACGGATTCGACGAAGTGTTATTCGAACACGGCGACCTTATTCTTGAAGCGGGTTCTAAACTGGCGATTATTGGCGAAAACGGCGTGGGTAAAACCACCCTATTACGCTGCTTAGTAAATGAATTACAACACAATCATGGCCGTATTAAATGGTCTGAAAATGCTGCGATTGGTTACTGCCCTCAAGACAGCACCGCTGATTTTGATAATGACATGACTTTATTTGATTGGATGTCATTATGGCGCACACCTAAGCACAACGATTTAATGGTTCGCGGCATGTTAGGTCGTCTGTTATTTTCTGATGACGACGCCAACAAAAAAGTCCGTAACTGTTCTGGTGGTGAGAAAAACCGCTTATTATTTGGTAAGTTAATGATGATGGATATTAACGTACTGGTAATGGACGAGCCAACCAACCACATGGACATGGAAGCGATTGAAGCGCTGAACCAAGCCTTGAAATTATTTGAAGGCACATTAATATTTGTCAGCCATGACCGCGAATTTGTGTCATCTTTGGCTACACGCATTATTGATGTAAAAGACAAAAAATTGATAAACTTCCAGGGTACGTTTGATGAATACCTTGCAAGCCAAGCTGAAGCGGAAGCCAGAGGCTAAGCCTTTTTTGGACATACGTTACTCAATGTCCATTAACGGATAACATCGTTAAAATAAGGTCTTCATGTTGCATAACGTTGCAATGATGAAGACCTTTTTTGTTTATTTCATAACAGAGATGATATTCATCCTGACCTCGAGTTAAGAGATATGAAAAAACAGATGAAAATAACATTATAAAGGTCGAAGTTTAGCAACTCACCACCAGTAAACTGATCATTTGTATTACTAACAAGTCGAATTTGCGAGCCAATAGCGATGCTATTACAAGCTCATTCAACGCAGTGAGTAAGGCAAAGGGTAATTTGGGGGGAGTTTGTTATCTCGAGTTGAGGATATTTATATTCGTAATGGCTAATCAATAGTAATCCGATGCAGATACACGTAAAATCGACGTCTAAAATTAATAACTAACGACATAAAATAGCGAAAATATCATGAATAGAAAAATCGAATTATTGGCACCCGGTGGAGATGTCGATGCGATCAAAGCTGCGATTATAGCCGGTGCAAACGCCGTTTATTGTGGCTTAGATACCTTCAACGCCCGTAACCGTGCGGCAAACCTGTCATTCGATGACTTAATTGGTGTTATTGCGCTTGCTCATCAATATCAATGTGAAGTGTTTCTCACAATGAACATCGTTATTTTAGAAAACGAAGTGCCAACATTGGTGAAATTACTCAATCAGTTGGTTAATACTGGTATCGACGGCATTATTGTCCAGGATTTAGGCTTATTTAATCTAGTGACTAAGCATTTTCCAAGCCTCGCAATTCATGCCTCAACCCAGCTGACAACTCATAACGAAGGTCAAATTGGCTTTTTAGCCAAAATCGGCGCCACTCGTGTCAATTTATCTCGTGAGCTAAACCTTGGCGAAATTAAAAGTCTCACCACCCTCGCCCACGATCACGAAGTGCTTACCGAAGTATTTGTTCACGGCGCATTATGCATCGCCTTCTCTGGTCAATGTTATTCAAGCTCAGTCAGTGTCGGTAATTCTGGTAACCGTGGCCGCTGTAGCCAGGCATGTCGTGACGAATATGAAGTCACAGCAGCGGGTAACAAGTTTCCACTTAAC
>NZ_JACJFI010000349.1 GCF_014164505.1 Shewanella sp. SG41-4
TCCGTGAAAAATACCAAGCCTATATTGGTGCTGACACACACCACAGCAGGAGTTTCGGCACTAAAGAAAAGACTGCGAAAGCTGTCTGTGCCGACATCGCACTATGTTGTTACTACCATTGATGGATGGGCTCTTCGCATAGCGAATAGCTTCCCAATGACCTGTCCTGTTCATTCTTCACCGGAAAATCCTCGTTTTTTCTATCCAGAAATTAGGCAAGCTGTTTTAAGATTTCTAAATACGGGCTGCATTAGTGACATACTACAAGCATCATATTCACGACTGCTTGTTGACGAATATCAAGACTGTGACGTTAACCAACACAATCTAATTGCTTCACTTTCAGAAGTTCTCCCGACAGTTATTTTTGGCGACCCTATGCAATGTATTTTTAACTTCGGAGGTCCAATGCCTGATTGGGGCGGCGGAGTTCTGCAGCAATTTCCACTTATAGGTGAATTAAATACACCATGGCGTTGGAACAATGCTGGAGCACCATTGCTTGGACGGTGGATACTTGAAACAAGGGAGGCACTAAAACAAGGGGCAAGAGTTGACCTTACAACATGTCCCGCTCATGTAATATTGCACCCACTGACAGACGTAGTCCGAACAGACATAACTAATCAGCATAATGCACAACACACTATTCTAAACCGTTATCCAACTGATTCTTTACTAGTAATTGGCAGCTCAATGGATGAACGCTCAAGGCATGGCTATGCTCAAGGTAATTCACGAATAGAAGTCGTTGAGCCAGTTCAACTTGCAAGCGTGACTGGTGCCGCAAGCCAATTTGATGACAATACAGGGGTAGCTCTTTCAGACTCTATTTTGCAAGTTGCTAGTACCATGATGACTAATGTCGAAATGGCAAAAACATCGCAACGGGTAGAAAGTATTCTCAATGGTCGAAGCAGGACAGCTGTAACCAATAGTGAGAAAGCACTTTGTAATGTTGTTATTAATAGTTCACGAGCAAATATCCTTGAAGCTCTACAGCAACTAGAGCTAAAAGCAGGTACTCGTGTTTACCGTAAAGGCGCATTCAACGCTTTAAAAGACTCTTTATCTCTTTCAATAACGTCTCCAACAATAAGTATGTTTGAAGCTGCGTCTTCAATAAGAGAGCGTTTACGTCAACAAGGCGACAAGCGGATACCAAATAGAGCTATTGGTTCTACGCTTTTACTCAAAGGTCTTGAAGCTGATCATTGTATGATTCTTGATGCGCAAGCTCGAGGAATGAACGCAAACCATTTATATGTAGCACTCTCTCGTGGAGCAAAAACTATCACGATATTCTCTCGTGATGTTTATATTCCATAAAATGAAAATATTAAAAATGGGCTTATAAAATGAAATTTGATTATCTTGCCGCGTTCCCGATACCAGCAGAATCATTGCCGTCAAAGCTTCGTGAACTATTAACTCCTGTTGGACTATCAGCAAATATAAGAGTTGAAGTTGCTACCATTCAAGAGACCGATCAATACGGTCCAAATGCTGAGCACCTGCATCTACAAATGGCCGTTGTAACTGATAACCAACAGTTGAAAACTCTTACGGAAGCTGGAAACGGTGTTGTTGAGTATTCAGTTCCATGTCACGGAGATGTTGGCAGCATAAGAGATTTTACGCCTTCAATATCAGGTCACGATTACATTGTTGCAGCATGGGGCAGTAGCTCGTTTTATTCGTATAGTCTGTCAGAAAAGGTCTGGATGGCTCTTGGATTATCACCACGCTGTGTTGGCAATGATGAACAGCGCTTGGTATACGATGACTTAGGTCTTCCTGAATTTGATGTGGCAGATGGTGAAATTTCGACTCAATACCACTACTCACTGAAAAAAAATGTATGTTGGCGAATGTCGAACGAATATCTGAGGCGCTATTTGTGGTTACGAGGGGCTCGAGGCTTTCGAGTGTTCTTTTATGAAAAACAGCTAAATGACACCCCAAAACTTCGCGAAATAATGAATGGAAAATCACACATAGTTCTCAAACCAACAGAGGGTATAAAATGGTATGAACTGGACATACGTGAGCATAAGAATGGACTTCTTCTACAACTTTGGGCATCAGTAGAAGCGGTAATGCCTGAACTGTGTATAGAGCAAAATGCTGATGGTCTCATTTGGTTAGGAGATAAAGCCCCAATGACACATGCTAGAGCAAACTCACTTAGATTTCATAACCCAGTTTATCTTGATGATAGATTTTTAGAAAAATACGAACAAAGTACCTTTTACGATACAACCCCCTTCAAAGCATGGGCGAAGTGGGATTGTAGCCCTTCTTATCAAGGACAATGGAGCTTCACTGAATGCCAACGGGTTGGCAGAAATCTAATAAAAACTTCGATGAGAGAATTATATAAGCCTAAACCAGACCGTGAGATTGTTCATGCACACGCGTATGCAATTGCTACTACTGATTTAGAGCACGTTGACTTCGATGAAGAACATATCGTTAACAAAGTGCAAAGATTACTGGATGCATTGCTAGATTTAGGTGATGGCCTATCACAACTTGGAGATTCGATAGGATTGATTCATTCAGCAGAAGAATTAACAGGATTCAGTCGTAAAGAAGTTGAGGCAAACGGATGGCTAAAATATCCAATGCTAAACCGGTTAGCTCAGGTAGCACCTTTAGATATGACTCAACAAATGTTTTTATCGCGCTGTAAAAGTATGCACGAACTATTACAAAAAATCCCAAATGGATACCTTAGGTCTCTTCTTGTTAAAGCTGGCAGCCCTAGGCCTAAAGTAAAAGATCTTGGCAACCTAAAACTCATTCAATCTCTGCTAAACATACTTGAATCTTTAAACAGCCAACTTGAATCCATTTATGATTTATCTTCCGAAAATGCACGCGAGGGTTGGAATGCGTCAAATGCTAAATTAGCGCCGCTGTTTTTGAATAATGACCTTAGAATAGCAGATGCACACGATGCGATGGAGATGTGTATAACTAGCTTACAAAAGCTTGGTTTTGATACCGCGAACCTCAGCATAGGATATGGAACGGCTCTTGATTTCGTTATGGATGGTGTAATGGATGCGATTAATACTGTAGGCATAGAGCTGCACAAACTATTGAATAGATAAAATACCGTAACTGATTTAAAGTCAGATACTTAAAAACCAAATAACAAGTACAGTTTAGAGAGGAAAAGATGGAATTTATTACAAGTGCAATTCTGGGTGGAGCTATTTGGGATTTCATAAAATTCAAAGCCGAACCAACAATAGACAATATCCGCTCAACTGTTGGTAAGCTAGTTAACATTGATGAAGCTATCGAAAGTGCTTTAAGCAAAG
>NZ_JACJFI010000034.1 GCF_014164505.1 Shewanella sp. SG41-4
AAACACGATTTTCAATTAATTGATGCTCAAGTAATGAACCCTCACTTGGTGAGTCTTGGTGCTAAAGCATTACCAAGAAGCGAGTTTTTAACGCTGCTTCATCAGTACAGAGATCGTACAACTTCAACGTCAATATGGAACAAACAAGAGGTGTTTTTTGAATCCTAAATCTGTCAACGTTGGAATAAGCCAACCTTTCGATTGCAATTATATTGAAGGTAACAAAGAGCAATTGTTAGTGATCCAAGAACCACAAATAGACCCTGCACTGTTTGAACAACTTCTTGCTATGGGGTTTCGTCGTAACGGAAACTCCATATATAAACCGCGTTGTCCCAGTTGCCAAGCTTGTCAGTCTATTAGATTGAATATTAATGATTTTATTTTATCAAAACGTCAAAAAAGAACCTTAAAAAACAATCAAGACTTACATTGGAAAGTTAGCCATACATCACGGCCAGAACATTATGAATTGTATGAACGGTACATCAACGAACGTCACAACGATGGGCCAATGTTCCCTGCATCACCAGCCCAATATGATGACTTTTTGTTATCTGATTGGTTACCGCCCATGTTTATTGAGGTGTTTGATCAAGACCGATTAATTGGGGTAGCGGTAACCGATGAAATGATGAGCAGCTTCTCGGCAATTTACAGTTATTTTGATCCTGATTATGCCGACCGTTCATTAGGTTCGCTGATGATTTTAATCCAATGCCAATTGGCGAAATCGTTAGGTAAACGATTTTTGTACTTAGGCTATCAAATTGATCAAAATCGGAAAATGAACTACAAACGCCAATATCGCCCATATCAAATTTTAACAGCACTCGGTTGGCAAGTTGGTGAAAATCTTACAGCTCTTTCTCGTTAACGGCCTTTACAGTTCAGTGTTTTTGGGGCATGATACGCCCGATTTTTTCATATTTGAAGGCTAATGGGATAACTAATTAATGGCGAAAGAAGACAACATTGAAATGCAGGGCACTATCCTTGAGACCTTGCCAAATACAATGTTCCGCGTAGAGCTTGAAAATGGACATGTGGTGATAGCCCACATCTCTGGCAAAATGCGCAAAAACTACATCCGTATTTTAACGGGTGACAAAGTCACTGTACAGTTGACTCCTTATGACCTATCAAAAGGTCGTATCGTCTTCCGCGCACGTTAATCGCTAGCCTCAACAATGTAAAAACCGACTGCCTGTCGGTTTTTTTGTTGTTATACCAAACTGCATAAATAAAGTGTATTCAACGTAAAGCAACACGCATCAAACAAGACGAATGTTCAACGTAATGGGTATCCCTTTATCAGAGCATTCAACCAACATCGCGATGGTTGTAATCCGTTTTGCAGAAGCACCTCATACGAACCACTGCTATGTTTATTGATTTAAAAAGGGAATACCCGTTTTGTTATCAATACCCATTGAATTGAACAGTAAGAAATGTTTTAAGTTGAAGACTTATTTATAAATAATGGTATTGGGCGCAATTAACACACATAAAAAAAGATGACCCATGGGTCATCTTTTTTAATGGCATATTTTCAAGCATATGGATTGATTATTACGAGACTTTTTCTAACGACTCGCAATCGATATTGATCTCACCTTCTTTAACGTCAATATGCGCAATACCACCCCTTTCAAGCACACCAAACAGAATCTCATCCGCTAACGGACGTTTAATCAATTCAGTGACAACACGCGACATTGGGCGTGCGCCCATCGATTTGTCATAGCCTTTCTCAGCTAACAAAGTTCGCGCTTCATCACTGACATCCAGCGTGACACGCTTATCATCAAGCTGTGCCTGAAGCTCAACTAAGAACTTATCAACCACTTTGGCGATAACAGTCATATCCAAATGATTAAACCATACAATCGAATCTAATCGATTACGGAACTCAGGTGAAAAGACTTTATTGATTTCAGCTAAGGCATCTTGAGTGTGATCTTGCTGTCTAAAACCAATCGATTTACGAATAGTTTCTTGAACGCCAACGTTGGTGGTCATCACTAAGGTGACATTTCTGAAATCTGCTTTGCGACCATTGTTGTCGGTCAACGTACCGTGATCCATCACCTGCAGTAATAAGTTAAATACATCAGGGTGCGCCTTTTCGATTTCATCAAGTAGCACCACACAATGCGGATTTTTAATCACAGCATCCGTTAACATACCACCTTGGTCATAACCCACATAACCTGGAGGTGCGCCGATTAAACGCGAAACGGTATGATGTTCCATATACTCAGACATATCAAATCGAATGAGTTTAAGGTTGAGACAGTTGGCTAATTGATTGGTTACTTCGGTTTTACCTACCCCAGTTGGGCCAGCAAACATAAAGCTACCTACAGGTTTCTTTTCTGAGCCTAAGCCACTGCGAGACAAGCGAATGGCAGCGCTAAGGCTCTCAATCGCCTTATCTTGGCCAAATACCACCATCTTCAGGTTGCGTTCAAGGTTGCGCAACATATCCTTGTCAGTCGACGATACCGACTTCTCAGGGATACGAGCTAACTTAGCGATGATGGCTTCAATTTCGGCTTGGCCAATAGTTTTCTTACGTTTACTTTGCGGCATCATCACCATCCGCGCACCCGCTTCATCAATCACATCAATCGCTTTGTCAGGTAAATGACGATCGTTAATGTGTTTTGCCGAAAGACTGGCTGCACTGCTGATGGCTGCTTGGGTATAACGCACCCCATGGTATTCTTCGTACTTAGATTTAAGTCCCATCAATATTTTAGTGGTTTCGGCAACTGAAGGCTCATTGATATCAATTTTTTGGAAGCGACGCGCTAACGCACGGTCTTTCTCAAAAATACTTTGATATTCTTGGAAAGTGGTTGAGCCCATGCAACGTAACTTACCACCGGATAACAATGGTTTGAGTAAGTTAGACGCATCCATAACACCGCCAGAAGCCGCACCGGCACCAATAATGGTATGAATTTCATCAATAAATAAAATTGCATGTTCATCAGCAGCTAATTCTTTTAATAAGCCTTTAAAACGTTTTTCAAAATCACCACGATATTTAGTGCCCGCTAATAATGAACCTAAATCCAACGAATACACCGTCGCATTGGCCATAACTTCAGGAACTTGCTTATTGACAATACGATAAGCTAACCCTTCTGCGATAGCCGTTTTACCTACCCCAGCTTCACCCACAAGTAACGGGTTATTCTTACGGCGACGACACAGCGTTTGAATAGCGCGTTCAATTTCAGCTTCACGGCCAATTAATGGATCGATACTGCCGTCTTGAGCTAATTGGTTTAAATTAGCCGCAAATTGCGCCAGCATGCTGCGGTCTTCGGGATGTTCAGATTGTTCGTCAATGCGTTCTTGATCTTGTGGTTCGCTAGAATCGTCTTCTTTTGACATACCATGAGAAATAAAATTAACTACATCTAAACGAGTAATTTCACAACGACGCAGTAAATACACCGCTTGCGATTCTTGTTCACTAAAAATAGCGACGAGTACATTAGCACCAGTGACTTCGTTACGGCCAGATGATTGGACATGGAACACTGCACGTTGCAAAACACGTTGAAACCCCAAGGTGGGTTGGGTTTCACGTTCTTCGGTTGATTCTGCAATAATGGGCGTGGTTTGTTGAATGAAATTAGCCACTTCTTCTCGTAAACGATTAACATCCGCCCCACAAGCAATTAATGCTTCATAAGCAGAAGGATTATCAATCAGCGCTAATAATAAATGTTCTACCGTCATGTATTCATGACGTGAATCTCTAGCTTGCTGAAACGCTAGGTTCAAGGTGACTTCCAGGTCTTTGTTCAGCATAAGCACCCCCTAAATTTAACCACAGACTGTGAGATATCGATTTTATACTTTCTCTAAAGTACACAGTAACGGATGTTGGTTTTCTCTTGCAAATTGATTTACTTGAAACACTTTTGTTTCTGCAATCCCAAATGGGAATACACCACACAGTCCTTTGCCTTGGTTGTGGATCGCTAACATAATATCTACTGCTTGCTGTTCATTTTTCTCAAAGAAACGTTGTAATACTTCTACCACAAAATCCATCGGGGTGTAATCATCATTGTTTAGCACCACTTTATACATATGGGGTGGTTGTAGTTCAGATTCAACCTTTTCCTCAATATGTTCTACATTGCCTATTTTAGCCATTATTTAATACTAGCCTCTCGTTTGGTTCCCGACCACTTGATATCATTAAATTAATTAAATGTTGTATTTTTGTTAATTACTACTTGACATATTTTCGTACAAATTTCATTCTGTTTGTTAGGCGGCGAATACTAGACCGCTGGATAATAAGTTTTACTATCTTACTGGTAAGTAGACAACAGAAGGAAGTGGAAGTATGGCAAACGGAACTGTTAAATGGTTCAACAACGCCAAAGGATTCGGGTTTATTTGCCCTGATCAGGGTGGCGAAGATGTATTTGCGCACTATTCAACTATCGAAATGGAAGGTTATCGTACCTTAAAAGCAGGTCAACCTGTGTGCTTCGAAATTGAAGAAGGCCCTAAAGGAATGCATGCTTCAGCCATCTCACCAACAATTTAATTGGTGAGATTATAAAACAAAAAGACAGGGATTTTAATCCCTGTCTTTTTTATTGCCTAAAAACTTCGCCTCAATCAATTTAATACACCTTCAATAGAAGATGTATTAATTAACAGAATAACTAACATCTGGTTAGGCAATCTGCACTGATTAACCTATAACAAACTGGTTTAATGTTGCACTAGGACGCATTGCTTGTTCAGCTTTAGCAGCATCTAAACGGTAATAACCGCCTAAATCAACTGCTGGACCTTGTGCACCGTTCAATTCAGCAAGAATAACGGTTTCATTTGCAGCCAATGACTTCGCTAAAGGTGCAAAATGTACAGCAAGTTCTGCATCAGCCGTTTGCTCAGTTAATGCCTGCGCCCAATACATTGCTAGGTAGAAGTGACTTCCACGGTTATCAAGTTCACCAACACGACGAGACGGTGATTTATTGGTGTCAAGAAACACACCAATAGCGACATCTAATGTGTCTGCTAATACTTGTGCTTTTGGATTATTAGTCGTTTGACTTAAATGCTCTAAAGACGCAGCAAGTGCTAAGAACTCACCTAATGAATCCCAACGTAAATGACCTTCTTTTTCGACTTGTTGCACGTGCTTAGGCGCTGAACCACCTGCACCTGTTTCAAATAAGCCACCGCCATTCATTAACGGCACGATAGACAACATTTTCGCACTGGTACCCAGCTCAAGAATTGGGAACAAATCGGTTAAGTAGTCACGTAACACGTTACCCGTAACCGAAATAGTGTCTTCACCTTTGATAATGCGCTCTAGCGTAAAGCGAGTTGCATCTTCTGGTGACATCACTTGAATGTCTAAACCAGCAGTATCTTGTTCAGCTAAATATTGAGTCACTTTTTTAATTAACTCAGCATCGTGAGCACGGTTGTTGTCTAGCCAAAATACCGCAGGTGTATTGCTTAAACGGGCACGCTTAACGGCAAGTTTAACCCAGTCGCGAATTGGCGCATCTTTGACTTGGCACATACGATATATATCGCCAGCTTCAACGTTATGACTCATTAACACATCACCAGCTTGGTTAATCACGTTAACCGTACCCGCAGCTTTAATTTCAAACGTTTTATCGTGGCTACCGTATTCTTCTGCTTTTTGAGCCATTAAGCCCACGTTTGGCACACTGCCCATCGTAGTTGGATCAAATGCACCGTGCTTTTTACAGAACGAAATCGTTTCTTGATAAACACCGGCGTAACAACGATCTGGGATCATCGCTTTAGTGTCTTGTAACTGGCCATCAGGGCCCCACATTTTACCAGAAGAACGAATAGCGGCAGGCATTGATGCATCAATAATGATGTCACTTGGTACGTGTAAGTTGGTGATACCTTTATCAGAATCGACCATCGCAAGTGCTGGGCGAGCGGCATAAACAGCAGCAATATCAGCTTCGATTTCGTTACGTTTAGCTTCTGGTAACGTACTAATTTTGGCATACACGTCACCAAAACCATTGTTTACATCGACACCTAGCTCAGCAAATAATTTTCCGTGCTTATCGAACACATCTTTAAAGAACACTTTAACCGCAAGACCAAACAATATTGGGTCAGACACTTTCATCATGGTCGCTTTAAGGTGCAAAGATAATAAAACATCTTCAGATTTCGCCGCATCGATTTCACGAGCATAAAAATCCACTAACGCTTTTTTGCTCATCACTGCTGAATCAATAATTTCATCAGCTAATAATGCTAAGCCACTTTTCAAAACAACGTCTTTACCATCTTGTTGAGTCAACACGATATTGACTTTATCAGCTGCCACTAGAGTGACAGACTGCTCACTGCCGTAGAAGTCGCCTTCATTCATATGAGCAACGTGAGACTTAGAGTCGCTCGCCCATTTACCCATTGAATGTGGATTTTTCTTAGCGTAGTTTTTCACTGAAGTCGGTGCACGACGATCTGAGTTACCTTCACGTAATACTGGGTTTACCGCACTGCCTTTAATTTTGTCATAACGTGATTGAGTTTCGACTTCTGCGTCATTTTTAGGTTCATCAGGGTAATTAGGAATGTCATAACCTTTTGCTTGAAGTTCAGCAATACAGGCTTTTAACTGTGGAATTGACGCACTGACGTTAGGTAATTTAATGATGTTTGCTTCTGGCTTATTAGCCAATTCGCCTAATTCAGTTAGCGCATCAGCAATTTTTTGCTCTGCGGTTAACTTTTCAGGGAAGTTAGCAATAACACGACCTGACAAAGAGATATCACGCGTTTCAACTTTTACGCCAGCAGCGTTAGTGAAGGTACGGATAATCGGTAATAAAGACAATGTGGCAAGTGCCGGTGCTTCGTCGGTTTCTGTGTATATGATCGTTGGAGTGTTATCTTTCATTTTATTTCCTACATTATTGTAAATTAATAATTTATTAGAATTATTTGCGTAAGCTTTTGACGGGCTTTGGTGGATAACACTCGCACAAGTGAACCGTGGTCAGCGACCATGGCACGCTTTTTTGTAAGCCAAGTATGTGAAATCCCCTATCCCATTTATTATTATATTTTGTTCTCAAACTTCAGGAGTTAGGCGGTTAATGCCAATATACCAGAATGATAAATTAGGTACAGATCACAATTTTTAGGCGGACATCATAGATCATTCTTTGTAATTTTCAAATTCCACTAAGGGCGAATACGCAGTAAACTACCATAAATAGATTTATATTCGTTCACTTTTCACTCACTTGTATTAGCAAAGGATGTTAACCATACCTTTATGTCAAAAATCGGTAAGTTCAGTCCATTTAAAAAAACATCAACTCACAGAACTAGCGCGTCGACAAAACTAGCCAATACTGCCTCAACAAGTCCAGTAAACACTAGTGCAGCCAATCGTGGCAGGGCAAAATCGCGCGCCCCACAAAAACCACGACCAGAAAACCCTGTCATCGTATTATTTAACAAACCTTTTGATGTGTTATGCCAATTTACCGATGAAGCTGGGCGGCAAACATTAAAAGACTTTATTCCAGTAGCCGATGTTTACGCCGCAGGACGTTTAGACCGTGACAGTGAAGGTTTACTATTGCTTACCAACGACGGACAATTACAGGCAAAGATCACCCAACCATCGCAAAAAACCTTTAAAACCTATTGGGTTCAAGTGGAAGGCGAACCGTCAGATGAGGCAATCAATGCCTTATGTAATGGGGTTGAATTAAACGACGGCATGACATTACCCGCTAAAGTCAGTGTAATGACATCTCCTGATATTTGGCCAAGAACCCCGCCGGTGCGAGAGCGAAAAGCCATTCCAACAACCTGGCTTGAAGTGCAAATTTGTGAAGGTCGAAATCGCCAAGTCAGAAGAATGACCGCACATGTGGGTCACCCAACCTTAAGATTAATCCGTTATAAAATAGGTCAATGGTGTCTAGATGATTTACCTAATGGTGAATACAAAGTGATCAGCACGGCAAAGTAATCGCTGGCAGACGCTTTATACAAGAGGGAAATATGACCGAACGTTATAAACCTAATACTACTGTAGCTTGCGTGATCCACTGTCAAGGTAAATTTTTATTGGTTGAGGAATGCATTAACGGTGCGGTTAAATTTAACCAACCAGCGGGGCATTTAGAGGCCAATGAATCGATTATTGCAGCATGCGCTCGTGAAATTGTTGAAGAAACGGGGCTTGAGTTGACACCACAAGCCTTAGTTGGGATATATCAATTTCAGGCAGCTACAAATTTAGCCTTTGTTCGGTATACATTTTGTATTGAGCTGGCCGAGCAACAACACGCCACACCTCGTGATAATGCCATTACAGCTACTCATTGGCTTACTCTTGCTGACATCACCGCCCTTAGCAACCAGCTTCGTAGCCCAATCGTGCTAAAAAGTATTGAAGATTTCTTACAACAAATCGATAAAAATCTCCCCGCACAGCACACACCATTATCGCTGCTCAATGTCGATTATTTTTAATGGCTTGTCTTAGGCTATTTGTATGTCCCTCAAGATAGCCCATTAAGCGAATGCGTGATAGAATACGCGCCGCGCAAATGTCGTATTTATTGGCAGTTTATGAATTATTCTCTTCGATATGGGCAACTATAATCTCTGCGATATTCGCAACTATATAGTATTCAAATTAACGACTAGTAGTATTCAAGTTAACGACTAGCAAAAATCTAGCACAATGCCTTGAAACATCGGCATTGCGACACAATATACATATTATCTATTTTCAAGGTTTTTAGGATTTATGACATCACTCAGCCCTACTTCAAACGGTAAAAAAGTCATTGTCGGCATGTCCGGCGGTGTGGATTCTTCAGTATCAGCTTACTTGTTAATGCAGCAAGGCTATGACGTTGAAGGCCTATTTATGAAGAACTGGGAAGAAGACGATACTGATGAATATTGCGCTGCAGCTGATGATTTAAAAGATGCTCAAGCGGTTTGCGACAAGCTAGGTATAAAAATGCACACCGTCAATTTTGCTGCCGAATACTGGGATAACGTATTCGAATACTTCTTAGCAGAATACAAAGCAGGCCGCACGCCTAATCCCGATATCATGTGTAATAAAGAAATCAAATTTAAAGCATTTCTTGAATTTGCCGACGACATTTTAGACGCAGATTACATCGCCATGGGCCATTATGTTCGTCGTCGTGATAATAGCGATGGCAGCGTTGAAATGCTCCGTGGGGTTGATGGCAATAAAGATCAAAGCTACTTCTTATACACCTTAAGCCACGAACAAGTTGCCCGCAGCTTGTTCCCTGTCGGTGAACTTGAAAAACATCAAGTGCGCGAAATCGCCCAAAAACTGGGACTCATTACTCACGACAAAAAAGACAGCACCGGCATATGCTTTATTGGCGAACGTAAATTCACTGACTTCTTGGCTACCTATTTACCTGCACAGCCTGGTGATATCGAAACATCAGAAGGTGAAGTAATTGGTACACATCAAGGTTTGATGTACCACACGCTTGGGCAACGTAAAGGCCTTGGCATTGGTGGCCTGAAAAACAGCAATGAAGACCCATGGTACGTAGTTGAAAAAGATTTAGTCCGTAATGTGCTTATTGTGGCGCAAGGGGGTAATCACCCTCGTTTAATGTCAACTGGTATGACCGTCAATCAACTGCATTGGGTTGATCGTAAAGGGCCAGCCAATAACAGCACAATTACAGTAAAGACCCGTTATCGTCAACGTGATGTTGGATGTACCCTCACCTATGACGACTCAGACAATATTACCGTGATGTTTGATGAACCTGTTGCTGCTGTTACGCCTGGGCAATCAGCGGTATTTTTTGATGGTGACATCTGTTTAGGTGGCGGCATAATCGATACTTTAATTCGAGGGTAATCCGTGAGCCAAACTCCAGATAGTATCTTGTTTGAACGCACTATGGCCTTCGCGGGTATTTTACAAGCGATTGGTCAAGTACAGTATTTAGCTCGCCACGGCGAAAGCGACAAAGAAGCCCTAGCGGCTACGCTCAATACTATTTTGGTGACAGAGCCTGAATCAACAGCTGAGATATATCAAGATAAAGCCATTTTAGACAATGGTTATCAACTGATTCAAAATCAGCTCGGCGATGGCAGTAACAAAGATGTCGAAACCACTCGTTATTTAGTTGGTGTGTTAGCGCTTGAACGCAAGCTTGCCCGCTCGCCCAATGGTTTGGGTATGTTGGCAGAGCGCATCAATCAAGTGCATCGCCAACTGGCTCACTTTGCCATTACAGATGAACAAGTCATTGCCAATTTTGCTAGCATTTACAGTGATATCATTAGTGAATTGGGGCCAAAATTACAAATATCGGGTAATCCCGATTGCTTAAAACAACCTCAGGTGCAAAACAAAATCCGTGCGTTACTGCTTGCTGCGATGCGCAGTGCAGTATTATGGCGCCAATTAGGTGGCAAACGTCGCCATTTAGTGTTTGCCCGTAAGGCCATATTTGATACAGCAAAACAAAGCCAAAATAACAATTAATCGAATCACCCTACAACAAAGTTCATCAAGGAGCTTCAAATGGATCTTTCCGCACTAACTGCTATCTCTCCGGTAGACGGTCGTTATGGTAGTAAAACCGCCTCATTAAGAGGGATTTTCAGCGAGTTCGGTCTTACTAAGTACCGTGTTCAAGTTGAAATCAATTGGTTAAAGCTATTATCTAGCTGCCCAGAGATTGAAGAAGTTCCCCCTTTTAGCGAAACCGCCCTTGCCGTGTTAGACAGCATCAAGGACAACTTTAGCGAACAAGACGCCCTGCGCGTTAAAGAAATTGAAAGCACCACCAATCACGACGTTAAAGCGGTTGAGTACTTTATTAAAGAACAAATTGCCAATAATGCCGAGTTAGTCGCCATTGATGAATTTGTCCATTTTGCCTGTACTTCAGAAGACATTAACAACTTATCTCATGGCTTAATGTTAAAAGAAGCGCGTGAACAAGTGCTAGTGCCGCATTGTCAGCAAATTATTGATGCCATCAAAAAATTAGCGCATGACAATAAAAGCGTGCCGTTAATGTCACGTACCCACGGCCAACCAGCATCACCATCTACACTTGGTAAAGAGATGGCTAACGTTGCGGTACGTTTAGATCGTCAATTAAACCAAATCAACGCTGTTGAAATTATGGGTAAAATTAACGGTGCAGTCGGTAACTACAACGCACACATCTCTGCATACCCAGAAGTAAACTGGCATGAGTTGTCACAGCGTTTTGTCACCAGCCTTGGCATTAATTGGAACGCATATACCACTCAAATTGAACCGCATGATTACATTGCTGAATTGTTCGATGCCATTGCCCGTTTCAACACTATCCTAATCGATTTTGATCGTGATATTTGGGGTTATGTTGCACTAGGCCACTTTAAGCAGCGCACTATTGCTGGCGAAATTGGTTCATCAACGATGCCGCACAAAGTCAATCCAATTGATTTTGAAAACTCGGAAGGTAACTTAGGTATCGCTAACGCGCTAATGCAACACTTAGCCGCTAAATTACCGGTATCAAGATGGCAACGTGACCTAACTGACTCAACCGTATTACGTAACTTAGGTGTCGGTATGGCTCACTCGTTAATTGCTTATCAAGCGACTTTGAAAGGCATTAGCAAATTAGAAGTGAATGAAGCACAACTTTTAGCTGAACTAGACAAAAACTGGGAAGTATTGGCAGAGCCAGTGCAAACAGTAATGCGTCGCTATGGTATTGAAAAACCGTATGAGAAGTTAAAAGAACTGACACGTGGTAAACGTATTGATGCAGCACAACTTGCTGTATTTATTGATGGTCTTGAATTACCAGAACACGTAAAAGTTGAATTGAAAAAAATGACCCCAGCAAACTACATTGGCCGCGCAGAAGCCTTTGTTGATGAGCTAAAATAGTTTTATAAGCTTATATATAACATTAGCGGTCGCATATGTGGCCGCTTTTTTATTGTATTACCACTCGTTAATTATCTCGACCTGAGGTCAATGATGTACACATTAAATATTGATACCCAAGCCTTTATTAAACAGCATTGGCAGCAAAAACCACTCGTAATCAAACAGGCTTTTGTCGACTTTGAAGATCCTATCGCAGCAGATGAACTTGCCGGCCTAGCCTGTGAAGAAGAAATATCATCACGCGTTGTGGTCACAAAAGGTGATGACTGGGACGTAGTGCAAGGTCCATTTGAAGACTATGACCAATTTGGTGAAGACAACTGGCAGCTATTAGTTCAAGCCGTCAACCATTGGTATCCTGACTCACAGGCTTTAGTCGAAGCATTTCGATTTTTACCAGACTGGCGCTTTGATGACTTAATGGCATCATTTGCCACGCCAGGTGGTGGTGTTGGGCCGCATATCGATAACTACGATGTGTTTATCATTCAAGGTGATGGCGAACGTCGTTGGAAAGTGGGCGACAAAGGTCAACATAAACGTCGCGGTGATAACCCTAACTCACCGCTAGTTGATGACTTTGAACCGATCATCGATGTGGTATTACAAAAAGGCGATGTACTCTACATTCCGCCAGGATACCCACATTGCGGCGAAACATTATCGCTCGCCTTATCATATTCGATTGGTTTTAGAGCCCCTAGCCAGCAAGAATTATTAACTGAACTCGCTGATAGTTTAATTGACAGCAACCAAGGCCACAAACGCTTTAATTCTGTGGATGAGCCAGCAACACCGGGAATGATCAGCCAATCGCACCAGCAAGGCATCATGGATTTATTGACCCAATTGGCACAAGATCCGGCCAGCTATCAAACCATGCTAGGTAAACTACTGAGCCAAAATCGTTTCGAACTTGATATCTGTGAAGGCGAAGAAGCATTAACGGCCGATGAGTTATTGGAAGCGATAGAGCAAGGTGCAATTATTCAACGTATTGGTGGTTTGAAAGTATTACAATTAGAAAATGATAATGAGCAGCGTTTGTTTATCAATGGCGAAGTGTACACCTTTGCTAATGTACCAAATGACATGTTACAGCTATTAGCTAATCAGGTAAGGATCACGCCTGAAGAGGCAAGTGTATTCACCGCCAACCCAGCGGCATTGGATATTCTGACTGGATTACTCAATCAAGGGTTATTCTACTTAGCCGAAGACGATTGCGAATAATCGTTAGCCTATAAGTCACTCAGCTTGATGGCGACTATCAACATGGGCTCATATCATGGCCCATAAAGCTCAAGATAATAAAAAAGGCACGTTAAGTGCCTTTTTTATGTCTATTGCTTCAAGTTACTCACTGACTTAGGCCGTTAATTAACCCCACAGCTTCTCATCTTGATTCATTTTATATAAGCTTTCTGCACGCGACACCAATAATTGCGCAAACTTCAGCTGAGTGGGATCTTTTGTTATTCCCGATTTATGTAGGTTTTCTGCTTTAAGTTGCCACATCATTGAAAAATGTCTGATCGCATCACGAGCCGTAGTCGCTACTTTTACATCAACATAGTCAGAAGGTAAATCACCTGACATTACCCAAAACGTTTGCTTTTTAGGTTGTTTCGATTCCATCTTCCAAATGGCTAAATAAGGAGCAAGATAACGGCTTTCGTCAGCAAGTACTTTGCTTGGGATCACCCCTTTTTCAGCCAAAAAACGGTTCGCCTTTTGAAATTGTGTACGAACCCACTCTTGTCTTAATGCCTCAGGCTCTGGTGTAGGCTGTGCAACCGTTTCTGCTACTTCTTCAGTCATAATACTTCCTATCTTATTGTTATATTACAGGTTAAAACAATAATGCAACCTGAAATCCAATCTCAAAAACACTGATACAACATACGTTACTTTACGTTTACGTAAAGTGGCAAGCTAAATTTCCACATCAATGATAAAAATAACTAAATCATGCTTTGTTGAGAGTATCGCTAAATGCTATCGTGCTGCAATAAATATAACAAGCAGTCGTTTGCGCCTTTTGTACTCAATTAACATAAGGTGCGAGAACTTTACTATAACAAGCTAGCAAGCGGAGATGTCACGTGGCAGTTTTTAATCATGTTTCGTTCGATGAACACGAACAAGTGGTCTTTTGTCATGATAAACAAAGTGGTTTAAAAGCCATTATTGCGGTCCATAACACTAACCTCGGCCCGGCCGTGGGCGGTTGTCGTATGTGGAACTATCAATCGGATGATGAAGCCTTAACAGACGTATTACGTCTTTCTCGTGGAATGACTTATAAAAATGCGTTAGCCGGTCTCACCATGGGTGGCGGTAAAGCAGTTATCATCGCAGATCCTAAGACAACCGACCGCGAAGCGTTATTTCTTGCATTCGGCCGCTTTGTGAACAGTTTAGGTGGCAAATATTATTCTGCTGAAGACGTTGGCGTATCGACATCAGATATCATGATAGCCAGCCGTGAAACTGAATTTGTTGCAGGTCTTGAAGGTAAATCAGGCGACCCATCACCACTTACCGCGCTAGGCACGTATCTTGGTATTAAAGCCGCCGTAAAACATCAACGTGGCATTGATAACCTCAAGGGTATTAAAGTGTCTGTCCAAGGTGTGGGACATGTTGGTTATTATTTGTGTAAGCATTTACACGATGCAGGCGCAGAGATGATTGTTACCGACATTCATCAAGCATCACTTGACCGCGTTGCCACAGAATTTGGTGCAACCGTTGTTGCTCCACAAGATATCTATACACAAGATGTTGATGTCTACGCACCTTGCGCATTAGGTGCAACACTTAACGACATGACTTTGCCATTACTCAAAGCCACCATCGTTGCTGGTTGTGCTAATAACCAGTTAGCTGAAGTTCGCCACGGTGAAAAACTTAAGCAAATGGGTATTCTCTATGCACCAGATTACGTGATTAATGCTGGCGGCATTATCAATGTGTCGTTTGAGAAAAACTATGACGCAGCAGCCTCTACCGCCAAGGTTGAACAAATTTACAATACTCTACTGACTATTTTTGAACGTGCTGATAGCGAGAACCGCACTACCGGTTCGGTAGCCGATGAAATGGCTAAAGCTATTATTGATGCCGCGAGATAGTTAATCAGCTTCATATTAGAACTGTTCAATGCCTTAATATGAGCTTAGAAACATGCATTTATAAAAATCAGTTTATAAATATGATTTTATAAACAAAACTAAAGGAAATGCCTGTGCATTTCCTTTTTCTATTTCCCATCCCTCTAAATATTGTTGATTACTGGTTCATCAAGTTGCAACAAATCGTACACATTAACGTCAACTAACTGCCCTACTCTAAAACAACACTGACGCAATCTGTGTATTAGGGCGAATAACTGATGATCTCACACAGTAAAAAAAGCAATCAACAACGCCAACCTTTATCTCACTTAACGCATAGTGACAAAATTCAGCATTTTCACGCTTTGTGGATATCGGATGTTCATTTAGGCAGTGTTGATTGTAAAGCAGACTTTTTATTACATTTTCTTAATCATAGCCAATGCCAATACTTGTATTTAGTCGGTGACATTGTCGATATCTGGGCACTGAAAAAACGTGTTTATTGGCCCGACAACCACAATAAAGTCATACAAAAAATCCTCGAACTGGCCAGTAATGGCACCCACGTTTTTTACATACCGGGTAATCATGATGAGGCTTTTAAAGATTATGCTGACAGTCACTTCCGAGGTATTACCTTAGTCAAGCAACATATTCATCAATCTCTTAGCGGTAAACACTTTTTAATGCTTCATGGCGATCAATTTGACTCACAAGTTTGTATTAGCCGCACCTACGCAAAATTAGGTGACCATTTATATGATGTCTTACTGTGGCTAAACCGGCAATTGCATCAAGTGAGAAGCCGCCTAGGCTATCCGTATTGGTCATTAGCCAGCTACATTAAACTCCGCGTAAACAAAGCTCAGCAAGCCATTAACCAATACCGAGATGCCGTACTGCGCTATGCCATTAAAAAACAAGTCGACATGGTGATATGTGGCCATATTCATCAGCCAGAATTATCACAGCATACGATTAATGGCAGCGTCATCACTTACGCTAATGATGGTGATTGGGTTGAAAATTGTACTCTCATTGCAGAAACCGAATCTGGAGATGTGCAGTTGCTCAAGTGGGATGAACAAACGTTGCAAGCTACAGCAGTAAACACGATTGATTTTGGCAGTTCAGAGGCTACATCAATCATCACGCCCCAAAAACAGCACGTTGCATAAATAAGGCTAAAATATGATATTTACTGTTGATAATGTGGTAGAAAAAAACCTGCCAAATGTGCATAACAAGCCTTGGTTAGCCGTGCCGACTAAAGCCATGTTACGTTACTTGCTTCATGAAAAGCAGTGTAATGACATTGCCAACGAACATGCGCATTTATCCGGAGTCGATTTTGTTGAACAAATTCTAGCGTGCTTGAATTTCAGTTACAGCGTCCCCAATAACGAAATTGAAAATATTCCCATTGAAGGTCGAGTGGTGATCTACGCCAATCACCCTATCGGTTCACTTGATGCGCTGGCATTAATCAAACTGATTAGTCAGGTGAGACCAGACATCAAGGTCGTTGCCAATGAATTACTAATGGCCATTAAACCGCTTCACTCCATTTTATTGCCAGTGCGCAATATGACTGGTGGTACGCCGAAACAACACTTAAATGAAATCCATCATCATCTCAAAAATGAAGGTGCGGTATTGATTTTCCCATCGGGTGAAGTGTCGCGTTTACGTCCTACTGGCGTCACCGACTTGCATTGGCATAGCGGCTTTTTGAAAATGGCTCGTGCATGTAATGCGCCGCTTTTACCAATATATGTTGATGCAAAAAACTCAGCTACATTTTATGGCGCCTCAATGATTTACAAACCATTAGCGACATTATTGCTGGTAAAAGAAATGTTTAAACAAATGGATCATGTCATGCCAGTGCGGATTGGCCAATTGATTGCAAAAGAAGTCGTCAGTACTCAAGATTTTCCGCTTAAAACCAAAGTAAATCTGCTTAAAAATCATTTATATCGCATTGGTAAAAATCGCAGTCCGTTATTCATTACCCAAAATGCCATTGCTCATCCTGAAAAACGCAGTGAGCTACAACAAGCATTACAACAATGCGAATTACTCGGTAAAACCCAAGACAATAAACAAATCTATTTATATAAGCATACTCACAGCAGTTCGATTATGCGTGAGATTGGCCGGCTTCGTGAAATCGCCTTCAGAGCCGTGGGCGAAGGTACCGGTAAACGTCGCGATACCGATAAATATGATAATCACTATTTTCATTTAGTGTTATGGGATAAAGACGAATTAGAGATTGTGGGTGCCTATCGTTTTGCCAGTGCCAAAATGCTCCACGAATCCATTGGTGAAAATGCGCTGTATAGCCAATCACTATTTGAATACCACGATGCGTTTGCTCCCTATTTTGACCAAGGACTCGAACTTGGCCGCAGCTTTGTCCAACCTAAATATTGGGGCCGCCGTAGTTTAGAATATTTGTGGCAAGGTATTGGCGCGTTTTTGATTAAAAACCCGCAGTACCGTTACCTCTTTGGCCCGGTATCGCTAAGCGATAGCCTACCGGTACCTGCCAAAGAGATGCTGGTATTTTTTTACCAACATCATTTTGCCACTAAACACGTTTTAGCGACTTCATTTAATTCCTATCAATTCACCGACGAACGTCAGCATCAATTGCACCAGTTATTCAATGGCGATGACTATGCTGAGAATTTTAAAATACTCAAACGGACGCTATCGAATATGGGTGTATCAGTACCGACATTATTTAAGCAATATGGCGAGTTGTGTGACAACAATGGCGTACAGTTTCTCGACTTTGGTATTGATGCAGAGTTTGGTGACTGTATCGATGGATTAGTATTAGTCGACATTCATCAATTAAAACCGATTAAATATCAAAAATACTTGGCCGGTCATTTACCCGAAACCAAAATCGCATCTTGAACAGATACAAGCTTATAACGTGAATAAATGGTTGAGTGGTTGTCATTGGGCGTTAAATGATTGTTACACTGATATTTATCTGATATAAAAGAATAAATACGTGGAGAATGGCTTATGACAACTGCTACCGAATTGTTGACAGATACCTTACCTGATAATGCGGCTAAACATTTCTGTGTCGCGGACATTATGACAACTCGAGTGGTTACCATTGATATGGATGACCGGCTGACACTGGCAAAAGAAATTTTTGACAACGTAAGCTTCCATCATTTATTGGTGCTTGATAACGATAAGCTGAGTGGCATATTGTCTCATCGGGATTTTCTTCGGGCACTTAGCCCCAATATCGGTACCGCTGCTGAATTAATTAGAGATACAGAAACCCTGCAAAAAAGGGTTCATCAAGTCATGACTCACAATCCATTCACTATCGCCTCTCATTGCGATATCAACATAGCAACCAAGCTTATTTTAGACCACGATATAGGGTGTTTACCGGTATTGGACAACAACAGCATCGTCGGCATTATTACTTGGAAAGACCTATTAAGAGCCTATTACGTTAAGTAAGTAGTTACCTTCTACCGGCATACCCGTTAACCAAGTAGAATAAGCGGCCTGTTATTCTCAGACTTTCAAACCATTATTATTAGCAATAGTTATTAGCAATAGTTATTCGCCATAAATATCAGCCATTGTTATTAGCGGTTGTTATACGCCATCGTTATTAGTCGTCCTTTTTATCCGAATATTCACCGTAAATCCCTACATGCAAGTATCAGCTTCATTAACCATAAATAACTAATGCTGAAGTGCCGATAAAACACATTTTGGCAATAGCACTTTCAAAAAATAAATATTACTAAGCTTGCCAACTAGATAGCTCAATTTCGTAAATTGTTCATATTTCTATACTGGAAAATGTCACATTACTCTGCTTTTATTAGACACAGGGCTCGTGGCTATCATGTGATAAGGACAGCATTATGATTAAGTTTACATACCACCTCAATCAAGACAATATTGAGTTACAAGCCAGTAATTGGTGCGGACTAGAACGGGTATTTATTAATGGAAAAGTGGTGTCACGCAAGTTCAACTTTGGTTTACAAAGCATGCATGATGTACTGCTTAATAATGGTAAAAAGTGTCGTTTTCAATTAATTGTCGATCCACAAACAGAGTTAGTATCTTGCCGAATTTACAAACAAAACCAATTGGTCACTATTTTAAATCAAGGTAAAAAACAGCTACAAAAAAGCCAGTTCCTTATCGAAACTGGCTTCGTTGTCGTGTGTGTCGGTATGCTCAGCTTGTATTGGCTAAGTTAACTAAACATAGTCCATCAGATTAGTATAAAACCAGCGGATTAAGTTATTAACCTATGGTGAAATCAAGCTGTACGGTAGACTTTGCTTCTGTTGGCTTACCATCAACAAATTTAGGTGCATAACGCCATTGGCTAAGCGCTTCTATCGATTCTTTTTCAAACTGAGCGCCACCTTTAGAGTCAATAATCTCAGGCGATTTAACAAAACCATTTTCATCTACCGTAAACGCAACTTGAACCCAACCAGACTTTCTTCTTTGGGCATATGATTGAGGGTAATTAGGGGCTTTTCTAAATAACGGGGTTTGTTCTTGCTGGTCACTCCATGGCGTCATTTTACCAATCGCAACACAATGATCAGTGGCTTTATCGCCCAGGCCTTTTTGCTCATACAGTTTCACTAACAAGGCATGCGCACGAAGTTCATAAGGATGGCTATATGGCAATGCCTGATACTGTTTGATAACTTCAACTAAATATTCAATAGCTTGAGTCGGCTTACCCATAGCATCATATAATGCACCAACGAGATAAGTAGCATCAACTCGTTTAATGGCATTCTCTGGTAACTTACTGGTATATATATCGTAAGCATCAAACGCAAAGGCTCTCACTGTGCGGGTATAATACTCGGTGCGCGATAATCGATAAAACGTAATGAGTTTGACTTCGGCTACCGTTAATTGATTATCAGCTTTATCAGCAATCTCTATTGCCTCAAATAATAACGTTTTTGCGTACTTATCATCTGTTGTCGATTCAGCTAATCCAACCAAAGGATCGATTAACTCAATGCCATTATCCGTCATGTTTTCACGGTATACGACTAAAGCCGATGTATATAATTGATGCGCCTTAAGTGTGGCATCATCTTCAACAACACGGCCCTGATTGTTATTCTTTGGTTCAACCATTAACGCATTTGCATAATTGATGGCTAACTTAGCGCTATCAAAGCTGTCTTGACCAAACTTAATTTGACCTAACTCATAGGCTTGTTGCGCATATTTAAGGGTATCTTGGTTGTTGTGGTTTTCAACAGAAACATTGTATTGCTGGTAAGCGTGTGAAAAACCATCTGTATCTGCAGGTTCAGCATAAGCAAATTGACTAATAAAAGCCGCTGCTATCGATAAGCGTAAAAGTGTCTTCATAACGTTCTAAATCCTTTTTAATTTTATCCTTAACCTTTTCTCGCACGACGAAAAATACTGGTCGAGTAATATTTAAGTCATTAACACTCCACTTTTACCTAATTTTATGACCTGCGTCAACTTAATGAAAATCTTTGTAAACAATATGTTGCGATATATTCCGCAATAGGCACACTAAATTATCCCGCTTGTAATTTATCTCAGCGCAAACTAATACAGGAGCCAAGATGTCTGCCATCACCAAATTGCTCCAAGCGATGTTAAGCAGCTTCAAAGACCTTATACCCATTATCTTAGTGGTTAGTTTTTTTGAAATATTTGTGCTACATCAAGCGCCTGCAGAACTTGGATCTATTCTTGTGGGTGTAGTGTTTATTGTATTAGGGCTGACCTTTTTTGTATTTGGTTTGGAAATGGGTTTATTTCCCATCGGCGAATCACTTGCAGAAGCATTAGCACGAAAAGGCAGTGTGTTTTGGTTAGTTATTTTCTCATTCTCATTAGGTTTTGGCACCACATTAGCAGAGCCTGCTCTCACGGCTGTGGCAAACGAAGCGGCACAAGTTGCCGCAAACGCTGGTGCGATAGAGTCAAACGAACAAGCCATGAGTTCTTATGCAATGGGCTTACGATTAACCGTCGCTATTTCGGTTGGTTTGGCCATTTTACTCGGTGTGATCCGCATTCTTAAGGGATGGCCAATCCACTACCTTATTATTGGTGGTTACGTGTTGGTGATGATCCTCACCAGCTTTGCACCCGCCAACATTATCGGCATTGCTTATGATTCTGGCGGCGTCACCACATCGACCATTACAGTGCCTTTAGTAACAGCCCTAGGGGTTGGCCTGGCAAGTGTTATTAAAGGCCGCAACCCTATGATTGATGGCTTTGGATTAATTGCATTTGCAAGCCTAAGCCCAATGATTTTTGTACTACTGTACGGCATGGTGTTTTTGCAGTGATCGATATCGCTAATAAAATGAGGAGTTGTTTTGCTGAATGAACTGATTAGCACTTTATTTCTGACTGCTCGTGATGTCATTCCTATCGCGATAATTCTATTTGGCTTTCAGCTGGGCGTGCTTAAACGCCCAATCAGCCAATGGCGGAAAGTATTGCTCGGTTTTGTTTATGTCATTATCGGCCTCACTTTTTTTCTTGTTGGTTTGCAATTAGCGCTATTCCCTATTGGTGAGAGCATGGCAAATCAACTAACCACCAGCGAGTTTTTACATCCAGATGGTGGTAATGAACCTTTTATTTGGCAAGATTATTTTTGGGTTTATGTGTTTGCTGCCGCAATCGGTTTTAGTACCACAATTGCAGAACCGTCATTAATTGCTGTGGCCATCAAAGCCAACCAAGTCTCGGGTGGCACCATTGGTATCCAAGGCCTTCGAATGTCAGTGGCGTTTGGCGTCGCGATTGGTATTACGTTGGGTTGTTTTCGTATTGTGGTTGGCGATCCCATTCACTATTACATTATGGCCGGCTATGTTGTGGTGGTCATTCAAACCTTTTATGCCCCAAAAATGATTGTACCTCTAGCCTATGACTCTGGTGGCGTAACCACCTCAACCGTAACAGTGCCATTAGTCGCGGCATTAGGACTTGGACTGGCCACCAATGTTGAAGGCCGTAATCCATTAATTGATGGCTTTGGCTTGATTGCCTTTGCCAGTTTATTTCCGATGATCACTGTTATGGGTTACGCCCAAGCGGTTGACTATTTATCCAAACGAAAAGCCACTAAGGAGTAACCTATGCGCTTTAAATTAATTGTCGCCTTTGTCGACGATGACTGTACCGATAAGGTACTTGATGCAGCGCGTGTTGCAGGCGCAACGGGTGCCACTGTGATTAATCATGCTCGCGGTGAAGGGCTAGAAAAAAAGAAAACCTTTATGGGGCTTACCTTAGATGTTCAGCGTGATGTGATTTTGTGGTTGGTAGAAGAACACATGAGCCGCAACATTCTCGAAACCATATCTAACGTAGGTGAATTTGACACCAATTCAGGCAAAGGTATTGCAATTCAAATTGATGTTGAAGATGCCGTTGGAGTGGCCCATCAAGTTCAAAAATTGAGTAAAGACATTGAGGATCAAATATGAGTAGCACAACCCCTATTTGTAATCGTGACGTAATGAATAACCATTACGTCATGGTTGATGGAATGCACACTGTGGCCGAAGCGATCCAAGAAGCCATTAGCAATAACGTCAATATATTAGTCGTTAATAAACGCAATGAACATGACGAATATGGCATGGTTCTCATGAGCGATATCGCTCGCAAAGTATTAGCCAAAGACAAGTCACCTGAGCGCACCAATATTTACGAAATTATGATAAAGCCAGTACTTTCATTGTCTGCTGACATGGATGTTCGCTATACCGCACGGCTTTTTGAGCGCTTCAATATCAATAAGGCCCCCGTGATTGAGGCAGGTGAGATTTTAGGTTTTGTCACCTATGACAATATTGTGCTTAAGGGCATGATAGCCAGATCATAATATGCATTTACTATACTCTGTAACTGTCGTTATTCGAGCTGGCGAATAATAAAATCAATTAATGCTCTGGTTTTAAGCGGCAGGCTTTTGTCTTTATACAATAAGTGAATTGGCATCGCATCTGGAGGCCTTAATGTGCTGACATTTGTCAATAATCCAGCATTAATAGCCTCTTGCACCACAATCCGTGGCTGCAAAATAATACCCAATCCATCTATTGCGGCTTGGGTTAATACCAAACCACTATTGGATAACAATCTAAAGCTGCGTTTACCAAATAGCTGACTGTGGGCAACCGCTAAAGAAGCACTTTTTGAATAGCTAAAATCTAAGCAATCATGCTGAGATAAATCGTCAATTGACTCTATTGGCGGATGTTGAGCTAAATAGCGAGGCGAAGCACAAAATACCATTTCGTAATTCATTATATGTCGGCCAATTAACGCAGAGTCATCAAGAGTGCCAATTCTAACCACCACATCTGCATGATCCACTATCGGATTGATTAGATTATTATCAAGCCGTAGTTCCACATCAATTTGTGGATATTGCAGTAAAAATTGATTCACTATCGGTGCCAGAACAATATTACCAAAGCTGACTGGTGCATTAATTCTAATGGTGCCTTTTGGCGTCGAACTCATCAACTGCAGCGTGTTTTCAGCTTGCTCAATGGCCATCAATATTGTCTGACACTCTTGGTAATAGACTTGGCCCGATTCCGTTAATTCTTGTTGACGAGTGGTACGGTTAATCAGCTTAACCCCAAGGTAGGCTTCTAACTGATTAATGTGTTTACTCACCATAGTCCGACTAATGTTAAACTGATGAGCAGCTGCGACATAGTTGCCCTGCTCGGCCACATGACTAAACACCTGCATCGCAGTTAATTTATCCACCGAATACCCTTAATATTGCATCAAACCAACCTTAATTATAAACCTATGGTGTTTTCTGTAAACACCAGAAAACCATTTTGCCATGCGCCTAACTGGTTTACGATGCCCCCATTATTATTAAGGGGTCGAAATGGAAAACAAACTGGATCAACAAGGCGTGTTTATCACCGCCGAAATTCACATTAAAGACCAAGTGCCGTTGGCACAAGGAGTCGCAGCTGTCCGTCAATTTTGTGCAGATATGAACAGCGAACCAGGCTGTTCGCTTGCTATGGCTCTGCAAAACAAAACTAACCCTAAGCAATTTGTGTTTTGGGAGCGTTATAACGACCAAGCAGCGTTTGATGCCCACTTTGCAGCTGATCATACCCAAGCATTTATCAAATCGGCGTTAACCGATCTTAAGCAAGCGTTTGACTATCAACTATTAACCACTGAGGGATAATCAATGTCTAGATCGATTAAGTGGGCCATATTAGGCACCAGTTTTATCTCTGGGGTAATGGCCGATGCAATTAAAGCGCAAGGTCAAAGTACAATTTATGGGGTTGCCGGACGCAATATCACAATACTGGCAGAGTTTGCTACCCAGTATCAAATTCCACATCAATTTACGGATTTTGATGCGTTAATCAACAGCCCTGAAGTCGATGTTATCTACATTGCTCTGCCAAATCATTTACATCATGAATACATAATCAAAGCGGCCAATGCTGGTAAAGCAATTTTATGTGAAAAATCATTGTCTGTAGATATGCCAAAAACAACAGAAAGCCTTGATGCTGTATCGCAAAATAAGGTGTTTTTCCTTGAAGGATTAATGTATTTAGCTCACCCATTTATGCAACAGCTAAGCAAAACATTAGCCACTGGTGTGATTGGTGAAGTAAAAAGTATTCGCGGCCAATACTGTGCAGCCATTAGCCAGTTTGTTAACCCTGCCAGCCTTGGGGCATTATTTAACTTAGGTTGCTACCCTGCATCATTAATGCAGTTAGTCATGCAGCAGCAATTTGGCACAGAGCAAAGCCAACAATACCAAATAGAAGCGACCGGTAGACGCGGCCAAGACGGTAATATTTGCGAATCAACCGCCATTGTCAGTTACAGCAACGGCGTGCAATGTCATCTGCATACCGCTGAAGACTATGGTCTGCACGCAGGCTTTACTATTTTAGGCAACTTAGGAAGTATTGAGTTCACTTCAAACCCTTGGTTACCAGAATCTCAGGGTAATCATTTTACCGTTAGATTATATGAACAAGAAGCTGAAGTGATAGATGTTGAAGTAGTAAACGTTGAAGCCAAAGGCAATGGTTTTTACTATCAAGTAGAAGCGGTGCTTAACGCATTAGACACTAAGCAATACACAGTACCTAGACCTTTGGTACAGCTCAGTGACTCTGTTGATATTATGCAAATGTTAACCACATGGCATAAAGCCGCATTAGAAAGCTGCGCTGCGAACCACACCACTGAACGCTAAACATTCGTTTACTCGCTGTTGCTGAATGTTAGATAATTCAGTAACAGCAACGTAAACGTAATCGCTGTGTTCATCGCTTAAACGTATTGTCGCTCCTTGGGGTAACTCACAACGAAAGATAAACGCTTGCGATTGATACGCACTGTGAAAATACACTCCTGACAGATATTGCACATCCACCTCACAGCCAAGCTCTTCTAAACATTCACGCTCTAATGCTTGATGAATCGTTTCATTAGGGTCAAGTCCGCCACCCGGCAACCCCCAATGTTTGTCACCATAAGTGGCTTTTAACAACAAGACTTCCCCTACTGTATTGGTTATGACCGCGTGAGAACTCAATCTAAATAAGTCATTAAATGCCATGATGGTTTCCTGTTATAAATAGAGGCTTGTTATTTTCTCTTTAAAAACTACCGCCATAACTGCCTTGTCCCAAGTAAATAGTAAATACCATAGATGCAACAAACTGTTGAGCTAACTAACCAAAAAGCCATAGAGTTTTGATGGATATCGGGTGATGACGTGAAAAAAGGCACAATTAACCCCGCCAATCCACGAATTAGGTATACAGCAGTGATTAACACTAAACATGTTTTTAGAAGCGGTAACTTAACAATTAAGCCCGCGCCCGAAAATGCGTAAAGCCCCCAAATACAAAGAACTGCAGCGATAATCAATGTGACAATGGTAGGATAAATATCACCGGCAGCAGCCATTTTAGCCATTTTTTCACCAGCACCAAAAAAGAGATACCAGTCTGGGCCGCCAAATATACAACTGATGTGTAGCAAGGCAGCGAAGATGCTTAAACAACCTGCAATAACAAGTAAACCATTCCTTTGCATTCAAAATCCTTTTGGCACTTGCTCCACTATGGAGTATGTAATAGTTAGTTAGTTCGTTAGTTAGTT
>NZ_JACJFI010000350.1 GCF_014164505.1 Shewanella sp. SG41-4
GCTGATAATCGATAATCAATAGCGACTATAATACAATCATAACTAACAGTTAAATTCCAACTACTATGGCTGAAAGTCTGCCCTCTGACCACTGAGAACGTTCATAGCAAGCCTATAATAATCTAACAATAAACCTTAAAAAATATTAAGTCTCTCCACGATTAAGACCATAATGTCATAAGGCAGAACAACACTGAATCTGTTAGGGGTCAGTTGTTGTAACTCACACTTTAACTTATTAAAAAGTGCTTCGCATAGCCGCTAAATATCTGAGTAATGAACGCAGTCGGCATAACGCTGTTATTACGTGATGCCTATAAATACAAAAAGTGCCATAAGGCACTTTTTATATTTTAAAGAGGTATTCACCCTTCAATCACTTAGTAATTGAATAATTTAACAACTTAGCCACTTAGCATTTATTGCGCTGGATTAACGCCAGGGATAACTTCATCCACACTAAAGCCCGTTTTGGCCGATTGAATGACATTAATCGCTTCAGATGTCAGTGCATTATTGCCTGTCAGTAGGTCATTTAAGTTTCCAGACTCTGAATTAACTAGGCCTAACTCTCGTAGCATGGCGTCAACCACAGGGGCATTAGCACGATAGTTTAATGCTGCAGTGGTTACTTGCTCTGCAATACCACCTTGGGATTGGTTACCCTCGCCGTGACTCATTTGATTGCCCGTACCATAGCCTTGTAAAATCTTAATACCTTCAATTTTTTCAAGCGGCTTAACCGCTTGAGCAATAATGTCTGGTAAGGCTTTTAATATGGCTAATGATCTTTGCAGTGCAATTTGTTCGTTGCTCAGTACGTTTTCAGCTTCGTACTGTGCCCGCTTACCCGCAGCTTCGACTGCATAGATTTTCTCATCGGCTGAGGCTTTTAGCATCTTAGCGTCTGCACTGGCACGCGCTTCAATTAAAATGGCGCTAGCTCTGTCTTCCGCAGCAACTTTTTCTGATTCAGCTCGAACCGTAACCCCCACAGCCTCACGCTCAGCTTCTTTACGGGCGTCAATCACTTCGATGTCTTTACGACGATTAGCTTCAGCAGTTTGGCGCGCAGTAATAACCGCTTCTTCTTTTTCTACCTTGGTTTTTTCAGCTTCAGCGGCGCGAGCACGAGCGGCTGACTCTTCTTCCGACTTAGCGGCTACCGCAATGCGTTTGTCTTGTTCAGATACTTCAATATCGCGTTGCTGCTGAATGCGTGACTGTTCAATAGACTTATACTTTTCAATTTCACGGGTTTCGATGTCTTTGGTTTTTTCAATTTCAGCCGTTTCAATTGCGCGCTCTTTAGCAATTTCGGCTTCACGTTCTTCACGGGCTTTGTTTTCTTTTTGTTTAATGATTTCAGCTTTTTGATCGGCACGTTTAAATTCGAGCGACTGTTGCTGCGCGAGGCGAGCTTCTTCTTCCGACTTTTCGATTTCTAATGATTCTTTTTCTGCTTCAAGATTACGCTGTTCAATTTTGATACGGTTTTCTTGTTGAATATCATTGGTTTCTTTACGTTTTTCTTCAATGATTTTTGCTAGACGAGCACGACCTTCGGCATCAAATGCGTTATTTTCATTAAAAAATTGCAAGTCAGTTTGATCAAAACCCGTGAGCGACACAGATTCTAATTCTAGGCCGTTTTTCTCAAGGTCATTGGCGACATTGTTCTGCACTCGCTGGACAAAGTCTGCCCGCTGCTCGTGCATTTCGGTCATGGTCATTTCGGCGGCAACGGTACGCAATACGTCGACAAACTTTGATTCCATTAATTTTTTAAGTTCTTCAACACGATTAGTCCGTGTGCCTAACGTTTGCGCTGCCATTGAAATCCCTTCGGCATTTGGCGCAACACGTAAATAGAAGTCGGCTTTTACATCCACGCGCATTCTGTCTTTGGTGATCAGGGCATCTTTTTGATTTTTTTCGACTTCAATACGCAAGGTATTCATGTTGACCGAAATCGTTTCGTGCAGCACTGGCAGCACAATTGCGCCACCATCTTTAATGATTTTCTCACCGCCAAACCCGGTACGAACAAACGCCATTTCTTTACTGGCTCGTTTGTACAGTTTGGCAAAAATAAGCCCAATAATAATCAATCCTAATATTGCTATGCCAGCAATAAGGAGGACAAAGCCGCTTCCTGAATCAAAGTTTGTTAACGTTTCCATTTAATTTCCTTTTAAATACAACAGTGTTTATCAAAAAAATGTCATTGAAATGACATTTTTATTTTTAGGGTATATCTCAATCAGATATTTTTAGGTTAACTGAATCTGGTTGCTGTCCAGACTTTGCCTTGATGAGCGATGAGTACAACATCGACGCCAGGCAAAAATTCGATATCGTCGTGTTCTGGTTCAACTAACACATAGTGTTTCTGCCCAAATGTGTCCCGAACCACCGCTTCTGTCGGCATGCCTTTTATCGCACGACCTTGGGTGATCTTGCCGACACAACCGCCAAGCGCATCAATTGATATTGCTGAGGTTTCATTTTTTGGGAGAATATTGGCAATGCCATTACCAATAAAATGACTTGAAAAAAACATTACGACTAACGCTACAGGTACGGTGATTAATTGGGGTAAAAAGCTGCCAAAAAGTTGTGAATAGCTAAAGTTAATCACATAGCCTGCTATCGCAAAACTACTTAACGCTAAAACAAACCAAATAAGTAACGGTAAACGATTTAGACACAGCCAACCGAGTATACCGGTCATTCCGGTAACAGATACAGTGGTGTCGACATCGGTATCTACATCGAATGAAAACCAGTTTTCAAGTGCACTAAATACACTTAAGCCTGCAATCAAGGCGATGATTTCGAACATCCCCAATATGACCACAATAGCAAGCGCAATTGAAAAAGGTACATTTGCTTGAGCGACTAAAAAAGCCTGCATTGCTCCTCCATAAACCTAAGGGTTAAACTCCATTTGATTGTAAAATATCATGTTATTTTGCAGGAGGATATGAGGCAGCCACACTTTTTAGAATATATTCACTCTAGCTCAGTCAAACCTAACCAATGAGATTAACCACAGAGGGTAGACAAAATTAAAATTGACCGTGATTTTTTAAATGATGCTGTTAATGATAAAAAAAGCGCTGGGATTTATGAAAGCATTGTCGCGCTTGCTCATAAACTCGATATTGATGTTGTTGCTGAAGGGGTTGAAACCAAAGAGCAGCTAGATTATTTACGTCAATTTAAGCCTATTTTTTTACAAGGTTATTTATTCCAAATACCTAAAGTAAACACTGAGAAAACATCTGAAATTATCATTAAAGACATCATTTTACACTCTTAGTGCC
>NZ_JACJFI010000351.1 GCF_014164505.1 Shewanella sp. SG41-4
TCTAACGATAAAAACGCCAATAAATCTTTTGGCGCAAACAATAAACTTGCACATGTTACGATAAGCCATGACATAGAACTTACGAACAAGTGCTTACTATTCAACAACTTTATTGAACCTATTTTCATTTTCATCATAGCTTACCCGCAGTGTCAGATTTTTGAGCCTACTAAGATAAAGCAAAATATATGCCATAAAAAATAATTGATTAGCTGATATTTTTTATTTTTTTCATCACTATATGTGCCCTATCAGGCTATGCTTTAACCAAAGGTTTGAGACCTTAACAAATAACAGCTAAATACATTGCAGAATCAATACCCTCAGAGGGTGATTCTCCCTATTAATACATTACATTGAAGAAACTATGCTGATATCCATACCACAGTTACTGCAAAGTCCTATAGCTCGAAAATTGACACTTTCTATTGTGGTCTTTAGCTCGTTAATTACTCTCCTGACGACGGCTTATCAGCTCGTGAGTGATTATCAAAATGATGTAAGTAGAATTGATCGCGTTTTTTCGAATATAGAAGCGGTAAATTTAGAGGTGCTAGCAGCCAGCATATGGGTAATAGATGAACATTTAATCGACACTCAACTCCATGGTTTAAGTCAATTACCTGACATAAACTATATTTCAATCCGTGATGACACTAATCAAGAATGGCACTTTGGTGAATATAGAGAAACGGCCATTATTGAGAAACAATATCCATTAATTTACACCAATAATGAACATATTCCTGTTGGTACGCTTATCATACAAGCTGATCTAAATATCATTTATGATCGTTTGTACGATAAAGCAATACTGATTTTATTATCCAACGCGATCAAAACCTTCCTCGTGGCAGGTTTTATCTTGTTTCTGGTGTGGTTCAATGTGACCAAACATCTTCGTCAATTAAGCCAATATTGCCAAGATATAAGCTTAGATCACGACTTTATGCCCTTGAATTTTAATCGTAAGCCGCAACATGATGAATTTAGTTTAGTGGCTGATGCGGTTAATACCATGCAACAGCAAATCAGAGGCTCTTATCAAGCATTGCACCTATCGAAAGTCGATCTTCAGCATGCTCTTGAAGATCGCGATCGCTTACTGTCATTAGAACGCAGCTATAAAGATGATCTCGCACGCCAAGTGAAAGAACAAACCAAAGAACTTGAACAATCGTTGCAAATGTTAAAACGAACTCAACAAGTTCTGGTCGAAAAAGAAAAAATGGCGGCATTAGGAGGATTAGTTTCCGGCGTAGCCCATGAAATTAATACCCCTATTGGCATTTGTTTAACAGCTGCCAGCTCACAATTGTCTCATATAGAAGAGTTGATCAAATTGATCCATAGCGATGATGCCACTTTAGAACAAATTAATGGGATTTTAGAGCAATACCAACAAAGCAGTCAGTTAATCGTTAGTAATATCACTCGTGCCAGTTATTTGATCCAACAATTTAAATCTATTGCCGCGGAACAAAGTCATGAGAAAAACACAGTCTTTAATTTGAGCCATCTATTACGCGATATTACTGATTCATCTTTAATGATATTTTCGCCTTTAGACGTGGAAATAACCACCAACTTGGATGAAAAATTACAGCTTAATAGCAATGCCAGTTTATTAAGCCAGGCTATCACTAACGTAGTATCAAATGCATTTTTACATGCATTTAAGGATGTTCCACAAGCGAAAGTCCACATTAATGTCGTTACTGAACCAGGTGGTGTTCATATCGAAATACAAAATAATGGTGCAGCTATTCCTGATGATATCGTCGAACATATTTTCGAACCCTTCTTCACTACAGCTCGCCACAAAGGAGGAGTAGGTTTAGGCTTAGCAGCTGCATTTAACGCGGTGACGAAGATGAAGGGTAATATAAGTTATGTTGCCACTTCACCACTTGGTGGACCAATGTTCGTGATTAGTGTGCCGACATAACCAACAAATTCACTCCAGTGTTAAACAGATTTAGCGGCTAGTTTGCTCAGTACACGACTAACAGCAACAAACGCAAACGTTCCCGTTACCATGGTAATGGCTCCAAAACCGGAGGCGCAATCCATTCGCATACTGCCTTCAACATTTGCTTTGGTGTTGCATACGCTGCCATCAGCTTGAGGGTAAACTAGATGTTGGGTCGAAAATACCGCATCTACGGCAAAACGACGCTGAATATTTTTAGTGAAATTGTAATCTTTGCGTAATATGTTGCGCACTTTTGCCAATAATGGATCTTGTACTGTTTTAGCCAAGTCGGTAATTTGAATTAAAGTCGGATCGGTTTGTCCACCAGCACCACCTATGGTCACTAGCGGAATTTTATTGCGCTTACACCAAGCAATTAATCCCGCTTTAGGCTTTACAGCATCAATACAGTCAACCACATAATCAATATTGCCACCTTGTGAGGTAGGTTTAAAATACTCAGCAAGATTGTCTAAAGTAATAAAGTCTTCTACTTCATTAACGACACACTCGGGGTTAATTTCACCAATGCGTTTTGCCATAACCTCAACTTTTGACTGGCCAATAGTCGAGGTTAATGCATGTATTTGGCGATTGGTGTTGGTAACACAAATATCATCTAAATCAATTAGCGTAATCTGCCCTATACCACTTCTCGCTAATGCTTCCGCAACCCATGTGCCTACACCACCAATACCAACAACCACAACATGCGCTTGCGAAAAAGTCGTTAGTGCTGCTTGACCGTATAAACGGCCGACACCAGCAAAACGATGATTATAAGATTCTGACAACATTGGTTACGCCCTAATTAACGACTATTTTCGCGGCCAATTTTATATGATTTATCCTCAAAGCTAAACGTTTGTCACGATTCACTCTAGATGAATTTGGTTAAGGATACTTTTTGGGTGAATAACAAGCATCGCATGCTCATATATTTAGCTATTAATTCAGCTCACTCGTTATGGGATAGGGAATATGGGATAAAGTCATAAAATCGGTTTATTACTGATGAAAATATCAAAACGGTCCAATGATTTAACTAAATAAAAGAGATTTAACTAAAAAAAGTGACTAACCAAGATAGTTTAACGCATCAATTGCATCGCTATAGTAAGCCATACAACCCCGCTAGTAGGATAAAGAGCTTTTTGATAACAGTGTTTTATCGAACAAAGGCAACGCGAGCTTATTGTTTTTACGTCCTAAAAATCTTCCTACCACAAAAACCATTAAAACATGATTAATTTATAACCTTATTAGACTAAAGATATAAAATTTACTATCGAATATTCGCAATGATTAAATTAACATGAGCTAAAATACAATTCTG
>NZ_JACJFI010000352.1 GCF_014164505.1 Shewanella sp. SG41-4
GTTAAATAAGATTCAATTTCAACACCATCGGAAGAAGTCGATTTAATCACTAAACTTTTGCCTAATGAGTATTGATTTAACCAAGGTCGCTCTTCACCTATAAGCTGGCTTTTACCGGTTTCGGCATCGAATAAATAATAAACAGAAGGTGAATCGATCGATTGGCTAATCGTCACTATTTTTTGGTAATCTTGATCAAAGTGAATAACATAATTGTCTTCTTTATCTCCTTTACCCTCTGATGTACCAGTATATGTTGACAACTTATTGTCATAATTTTGAACTAACACTCCACCGAGCATATAGGTGTAACCTATGATGCTGCTGTCGTAAGGGTTTTGAATAATGCCGACAATATCACGCCCTGGCAGACTGTAAACTTCACCAGTAAAAGTCTTAGACTGAACATCATATCGAGATAAGCTTTGATAACCATTTTGCTGTTCGGATAACACTAATAATTCATTTTTAGCATCATCAAACCATACTGGTATAAATTTAGTTTGATCATCTTGCCGCCAAACTTGTTGCCACTTACGACTGTCAGCTTTTTTAACATGAACCTCTGTTACGCCCCCTTTGCTAATAAAATTAACGTTAGGTTCACCAAAAGGATTAAGTAACCATGCTCCTTCAGGAAATGGGCCTATTGATATACTCTTTTTACTGCGAAACTGCGCTTCAAAAGCATCATCAGTTACATTAATAGTAAATAAATGTGCTTTGCCATTTTTATAGCGCTGGGCGATAAAAATATCGTCAACCGCGAGTAATGGATCAAATAAGTAAGTTTGTTTTAGTAAAGCAACCTGAGTGACGCTATTGGCTGCATCAGCTTTGTAAATCAATAACTGGATACCAGAATGGCGATCAAATGTCGTGACACTAAAATACTCTTTACCTAACCAGCCAAAATCACTAATGGACCTTCTAGATTGCTGGCCAAAACTAATCACCTTGTTATCCCAACTAAAATCTGTGCCAGCAAGTATCACTGTATAATTGTTATCGACCAGTTTTTTATATAGTAAATGTTGCCCCTGCGGACTTAACTTCGGTGCAACGACATCTGGATTTCTGAAGAAGTCGTCTTCAAGGCTTGCTGCGACGGTCATCGAGAAAAACGATAATGCAATGAGAATACATTTAATCAGCTTCATAATTGATTCCCTTCAATTGCTTTAGCATATTCAAAAAAGTGGTCTTTTTCTTTGCCGGTGTAGTTCAAATTATATTGAGCCAATACTTCAGGATAGCTAGATTCCATGTATTCCAGGGCTTGGCTGGCTTTGTTATTAAAATAGAACCTAGCACCACCAATCAAGTAATTTAAGCTGCCATTCATTTCGGTGTACATTGAAAGATGGCCTGCATAATTGATTTTCCCGGCCTCAACATTAATCACGTACTTCTGATCCGCTAAGTCAATATAAGTCTGTTTTCCTAGGTACACGCGATTCCAAGTGTAGCTGCCTGCATCTGCCACTACGAGCCAGTAATTATAGTTTGACTTAAGTTTTTCAAACCTTAAGTCCGACAACCATCCTTCAGTGTCTAACGTAATATGACTCGGTACGTAACCTTGCTCAATTTTCATCGCAACAAGAATATATCCCTCATCTTTACTCAGTTCGGTTAAGCAATAACCCAATGTTGAAACGCAACATAAAACCACGCAAAATGCGCTTTGCAGCAATCGTCGATATCCTTTCACACAACAACTCCTTGTTGACTTGTTATTCTTATTAATGAAATGAGTAAACAGCTGATTTCACCATTACTTTCAACCTTTTTACCTCAAAAATATAACAAATAAACTGTTGAAATAAAATATAAATTCTGAATACTGGAGTAATTTTGTTGTCATCAAAAATTAAATATCACCTCTATTTGAAGTAAATTTATCTTTCATGAACAAATTTACGCTATCCTTAGCCAAAATGTTCAACAGTAGCCCTTAAATGCCCACCAATATCATTACCATGTTCCCTGAGTCGTCCGATAAATCATCGACTCCCGCAACAAACTCTGTAGAGCAACCGGCAGTAACTTGTTCAAATTGCCAAGCCTGTTGTTGTCGCTTAGAAGTGATGTTAATAACCGAAACCGGTGTGCCTAAAGTGTATATAGCCAAAGATAATTGGGGCGGAGAAGTGATGCGCCGACTTGATGATGGTTGGTGTGCAGCGCTAGACCGAGACACGATGATGTGTTCGATTTACGAAGTTCGGCCACTGATTTGCCGTGAATTTGAAATGGCTGAATACGAGTGTGTTTCTGAACGCGAAGCCTTTGGCATTTAACCGCCTAAGAATACGATGTTAAATGCAATGCGATTACATTTAACATCGACAAACTGCTCGATAAAACCAAGCTGCTCCAAAGACTACAATCGTTTAGTTTGATGACTGATAAAATGCATCTGGTAACTTCCAGCTAATGACTTGTTGTTGCCCCTGCCAATTTTCAATGGTTAACCAAGCCTTGTGTTCTGCTGTTAATACTTCTGGCGCAATAGCATGAACTTCTTGTCCGTGCTGACTTCCATGCAAGATACCCGCATCGCCCATTTGCAATGTTTCTAATGGTAGAGGCTCTGTGCCAATATTTAAATATGCTTGACGGATCTTGTTTACCTGCCCCTTACTAAACAATAATAAAAAATCCTTAGTGTAGGTACCATCGTGAAGATATGGCGGATCAAGATCATATGGCATAGGTGTTATTTCAAAAGCGCCAACCGCTTGAGTTTCCCATGCATCAGGGAATTGCGGGAATAGAGACTGATATAGAAAATAACAAACTAGCACTAGCACTAAGCCATTTATTTTATATTTGTAACGATTCCATATGGTATTTTTAATGCGCGCCATTAGTTACCTTCCTGCTCGACTAGCTGTGAGTTATGCATTGCCAACGGATCGTCTAGTTCGGTTCTAGCGGCTTTTACGGTTCGGCTTCCCCACATTAAAAATCCAGTGATAGACATTCCCGTTAGAAAAATGCCGAAGATAAACCAAATCGCTTTTGTCCACAAACCGCCAATAGTGCCGTAATGCAGTGGATTAGCGATATGTGATAGCGTTTGTAATGTGGTCATTGCCGCAGGCGATCTTTCACTTTCAATGGTGCCGCTCCATGGATTCACTGTCACGCCATAAGCGTACTGGTCATAGAAAATATTATCTCCCTGGCCATACACCTTGTAAGTATCTCGTTGGTGCTCAGGAAGCATAATGTAGGTACTTTTAAAGCCTGGGAATTTTTGCTCGGCCACTTGCAGCGCATTAGATAATGT
>NZ_JACJFI010000353.1 GCF_014164505.1 Shewanella sp. SG41-4
TGCGCAAATTCGCTATTACGTCGATGCCGAGCAGCCACTATATTGCGCTGGGAGTTTTAAATGCGAAGGATTAGGTATTGCCTTATTTAACCGTTTAGAAGGTGACGATCCAAATAGTTTAATTGGACTACCATTGATCAAGCTTATTGATTTACTTTCACAGCACGGAGTAGATGTTCTCAGCCAAGCACCAGAATGCTCAATCAATTAATATTGATACCAAATCTAATAAGGGTGTATTCGTTAAGGTAATAACGTTTGCGCTTGATATGGTGACGATAAGAGGTTTAACACCTAGATAAACTAAGCAGCATATAAAGGCTTATGTTTTACAGCGTCGAACATTTATGATTCAACGCTGTATTACGTCTCTGGCAAAGCATCATCCAGAAAAATTAAAGGTAGTCATGTATCGCCAGAGGCTGGTCGACAATCGCACGTGGGTTTAACGTTTTTAATCTAGCTTCATTATGGGCACCATAACTCACACCAATACTCGCCATGCCAGCATTATTGGCCATGGTTAAATCATGAATGGAATCTCCAATCATGATGGCTCTATCGGCAGCAATATCGAAATGCCTCAATAATGAATGCAGCATCTCAGGGTGCGGTTTACTTTTAGCGTCATCTGCACAACGCGTCGCATGAAAATACTGCCCTAAACCTGTTAATGCTAATACCTTGTCTAGACCATCTCGTCCTTTACCCGTCGCCACAGCTAATTGATAACCTGCTGCATGTAAATTACTAATGAGCAATTCTACTCCCTCGAAAAGAGGCGTAGGCTGCTCATTGGCAAAATGATGACGTCGATAACAATCAATAATCTGTTGATGGTTTTGATGACCAGCAAATAAAATTGGCATAATTTTTGGTAAAGATAAGCCTATGACATCTCTTATTTGTTGCTCAGAAGGTATAGGCAAAATTAATTCTTGTGCGACATGTTGCATACAAGACACTATTTTACCTACGGTATCCATTAGCGTGCCGTCCCAGTCGAAAATGACCAGTTCATAAGCTTTATCTCTAATGTTCAATATCATGCCCTACTTCATTTGCATATATCTGTGGTTTTACACTCTTTTCAATTTTTCAAGAGTGCTCAATAACACTGGGTCTAATGGTGCTTTAACTTGCATTGTTTCATCATTTTCTGGATGAGTAAATTTAAGCTCAGCTGCGTGTAAAAACAGACGGTCTAACCCTAAAGCACGCATGCTGTCGTCAAATTGTTGCTCGCTGTATTTATCATCACAAGCAATTGCATGCCCTGCATACTGACAATGTACTCGTATTTGATGAGTTCGCCCTGTAACAGGACTGGCTTTAACTAAAGTACACCCTTGGTAACGCTGCATGATCTTATAGCGGGTTTCTGACTCTTTACCCTCTTTGTTAACCCGAACGATTCTCTCGCCCGACTTTAAGGTAATTTTTAATAACGGTGCTTTGACCACTTTATCACTTGCTTGCCATTCACCACGCACCAAGGCTAAATAATCTTTTTGCATGGTTTTACTGCGTAATTGCTCATGTAAATGCTTTAGTGCACTACGCTTCTTAGCCACAAGCAGCACACCAGAGGTATCTTTATCTAATCGATGTACTAACTCTAAAAACTTTTGTTGTGGCCGCAGTGAACGTAATCCTTCAATCACACCATAATCGACACCGCTGCCACCATGTACAGCAATACCAGCAGGCTTGTTTAACACAATCAGATGATTATCTTCATGGATAATACGATCTTCAAGCTGTGACACTCTGGATAAATTAGGTGATGGCGCCTTGCGATTGTCTTTTTCAGCAACACGAACAGGCGGTACCCTTACAATGTCACCAATTTGTAATTTGTATTCAGGCTTGATGCGTTTTTTATTTACCCGCACCTCTCCTTTGCGCACAATCCGATAGATCATGCTTTTGGGTACGCCTTTTAATTTAGTCAGCAAAAAATTATCGATTCGTTGTTCAAAATGATCTTCGTCGATAGTCACGTATTCAACTTGGGGGGTAGTTTCAGTATTCATGATGCGCCATATAGTGGGAACCCCGATAGTGTACCTTATCTTGTAAATGCTTGGCTATTGCCACATGGAGCTTGAAATAAATACATGAAAGAATATGGGCTTTTGATTGCTGAAAATAACGATTGTTGCTATATTTGCCCACAGGTTGAGAGTAAACAGTGGATAAAGTGTTCACAACTTTCACCAAATGCGAAAAACTAACAGTTAAAGAAATGAACTTAACCGGTAGCAACTCATTGATTTGCAAATTGTATTAATTGAAAAACGACAAAAACCGTTTATACAATTAAACCGTAAGTTTTGAATAAAGATTTTAATTTAACTGTGGTAAATCGCCCCTAATTCGAACAACATTTTAGCTTGTTATCAAACAAACCGATTCGACTTGGGCATTAACGGATTAAAATACCATAATTTATGGGGTTGGTTGTTAGTCAACCAATTCCTTGTTTTTGTAAACATTAGAAAATAAGCCATAAATAGGATGCGACACGCAGTGACTGCGTTTTACAGTAATGAGCACCTAATTGCCTGGATCTAACCGTGAGGTTATACCGATTAATTCAGGCCCGTAATGCAGAAAAAATCGTGTTGTTTGATGACCTCATTTAGAAGAATCACGTCATCATGAAACGTATGTTAATTAATGCAACTCAATCAGAAGAGTTGCGCGTAGCCCTAGTAGATGGGCAAGAACTGTATGATTTAGACATTGAAAGTCCTGGTCATGAACAGAAAAAATCAAATATCTATAAAGGTAAAATCACTCGAGTAGAACCGTCACTGGAAGCCGCATTTGTTGACTACGGTGCAGATCGTCATGGTTTTTTACCCCTCAAAGAAATTGGTCGCGAATACTTCCCTAAAGGTTATTCATTCCAAGGCCGCCCAAACATTAAAGAAGTGGTGCAAGAAGGCCAAGAAGTCATCGTTCAAATCGATAAAGAAGAACGAGGCAACAAAGGCGCCGCACTAACTACCTTTATTAGTCTTGCTGGTTCTTATTTAGTATTAATGCCAAATAACCCTCGTGCTGGCGGTATTTCTCGTCGCATCGAAGGTGATGAGCGTACAGAGCTAAAAGAAGCAATGGCAGAGCTAGACGTACCAAATGGTATGGGCTTGATTGTGCGTACTGCTGGTGTAGGCAAAGAATCAACAGAGCTAAAGTGGGACTTAAAAGTACTACAACATCATTGGGATGCTATTCAAGAAGCGGCTCAAAGTAAAGCCGCTCCA
>NZ_JACJFI010000354.1 GCF_014164505.1 Shewanella sp. SG41-4
TATCGGTGAACCTGAGACCTTTTATTGCAAACTCGCACCAGACTACTTACCGTCTCCCGAAGCCATATTAATTACAGGTATTACTCCGCAACTGGCTAACCTTAAGGGTGTACCAGAAGCTGAGTTCATGAAACGCATCAATACGTTATTTGGTCAACCCAACACCTGTGTTGTGGGCTATAACTCATTACGTTTTGATGATGAGGTCAGTCGTTATGGTTTCTATCGTAATTTTATCGATCCCTATGGACGAGAATGGCAAAATGGTAATTCTCGGTGGGATATCATTGATTTAGTCAGAGCTTGCTATGCATTTCGTCCAGACGGAATTAATTGGCCAAAGAAAGAAGATGGCTCACCGAGTTTCAAGCTCGAGTTGCTCACTCAAGCAAATGGCTTAAGTCATGAAAAAGCCCATGACGCTATGTCAGATGTTTATGCCACTATTGCAATGGCTAAATTGATAAAGCAAAAACAACCCAAGCTGTACGAATATTATTTTAACTTAAGGCGAAAACAAGCGGTTGCTGACCATATTGACGTCCTCAAAATGCAACCTTTGGTTCATGTCAGTTCAAAAATTAGTGCGCTACAAGGCTGCACTACGTTAATTGCGCCGGTCGCGTATCATCCCACTAATAAAAATGCAGTCATCTGCATTAATTTGGCCATGGACATCTCGCCATTATTGGAATTATCAGCTCAAGAAATAAACGACCGTATGTATACATCTCGTCATAATTTAGCTGAAAATGAGCTCGCAATCCCTCTAAAACAGATCCACCTTAACAAGTGTCCTTTTATCGGTTCGCCAAAATTACTTGACGACGAGGTTGCTGAAAAATTACAGTTTGATAAAGCTTTTGCTCGTGAGCAATATAAACGCTTAAAAAACCATCCAGAATTGCGAGAAAAGCTCAACCAAGTGTTTGAACTTGAATCAGATCGTAAACCCATTACCGATCCTGATTTAATGCTTTATAGCGGTGGATTTTTCAGCCATGCTGATAAAACAAAAATGGACATTATTTGCCATACAGCACCACATAATCTAGCGGCTTTGGCATTGCAATTTGATGATCCACGGATCAATGAGATGCTATTTCGTTTTAGGGCTCGTAATTATCCAGAAACATTAAGCGACAGTGAAGCCCGTAAATGGCGTGATTTTTGTCAACAACGCTTATCGGATGCCGATTATGTGATTAAACTCGAAAACCTGGTCGAAGAAACCAGCGAGAATGAGCACAAACAAAAGCTATTAAAAGCCCTATATCAATATTTACAGTCATTATAGTAAATTTTATTTTTACCCAATTTATTTCATCTAAGGATTAAGGGAATGCAAAATCGTTTTTTAGACAGCATTACTCAACTAGACAAGCCACTGGCCAATGCACTTGTACCATTATTACATGACCAATTTTGTGGTCATATTGATGCAAGTCAATTTGCTGGCCTAGTTAAAGCAAGTGGTAAAACAGAGCAACAAGTGCTAATGGATTTATTACCTATTGCCGCAGCACTCGCTAACCCACCAATAAGTGAATTCTATGTCGGCGCGATAGCAAAAGCTGGCAGTGGCGATTTGTACATGGGTGCTAATTTAGAGTTACCCGGTGAAGCATTATTTCACAGTGTTCATGCTGAACAAAGTGCCATCAGTCATGCTTGGTTAAGTGGTGAAACAGAAATTGTTGATATCATTGTTAACTTCAGCCCTTGTGGTCATTGTCGTCAATTTATGAACGAACTGGTCAATGGCAGTAAAATTAATATTCATCTGCCAAATCAAGAAATTCAAACATTAGCGCATTATTTACCTTATGCGTTTGGACCAGCAGACTTAGATGTAACCGTGCCACTATTATGTAAACGCGAGCAAGAGTTTAATTGTGACTCGGACGACCCAATGATCATTGAAGCCATTGATCAAATGGGCCTCAGTTACGCGCCATACACTAATAGCAATGCAGCTGTTGTGCTAGAAACCAATGATGGCGCTACTTTTTGTGGTCGTTATGCTGAAAGCGCGGCATTTAATCCATCAATGCAGCCGATGCAAATGGCATTATCCAATTTAATCCGCCATAACCGCCAGTACAGTGAAATAAAGCGTGCGGTATTAGTCGAATCATCAGTAGGAAAAATCACCTTGGTAGGTGCTGCTATGGATGCTCTGCATGCAATCGCACCGATTGAGTTAGAACATATGGTTGTAGAACCATTACTGGGATAAATAACGTCAAACTTATTATCTTAAATGTTCACATAGATGAAAGGCGCTAATAAGCGCCTTTTTTATTAGGATTAACACTACATAAAACCTAGATTAATAATGTATTATATTTTAACAATCTGCTGCTAATACCATGCTAAGCTAATTAACATTTTTAGTTTCATAACGTTATATTTTTAGTGTGTATAACATTAAACGACTATCTGTTCATTGGCCTAATTGATTGTTTACCATTCAATTATTTTATCTAATGTGGCGTTTAATCAACAATCGCTTACCGATAATTTATCTGGTTGGTGATCAGATAATGAATAGAGTTATTACCATGAGTGATGCTAATCAATCTTAGACAACAGCTACATTATTAACGGGCCATCGTTATCAATGAACAACAAAATGTAAAGCGAGTCACTATTGCGCATATCGACCCTTAACAAGATTTTACTCTTTGTGCTGTTTTTTACGGTCGCTTTAGTGTGGGTTATTATCGAAAATGCAAAACCTCTTACGGTCAAAATACTCAACAACTTATTGGCCGACAATCACATAGAAGTACTTAATTTTGATGCCGAATATGTCTCATTTAATCATATTCGGATACCAAAATTGATCTTAAAAATTGAAGATAGCCATATCGCTATCCAAGAGTTCAATCTTGAGCTGCGCGACAGCCTACAAATTCTTAAAAACCAACAAATCAACGCCGATGATATTGTTAGCATCAAAACTAAGAGTGTTTATGTTGATTTAGGTGACAGCTTTTTCATTCGTCAATCACAACAAACAGAAGACTCTCCAGCGGCAATGCAACTCAACCTCGCCAAATTACCCATGATTGAGCTAGGTGAAATTAACATTAAACTTCCAGCGCTGGATAAAGATCTCCCGCAGCAACACACTTTAAAGATGGACAAGCTAACGTTGACCCAAAAAGGCCAACTAGATACGTTGTGGCGTTTTGATGACTTCCCGCTATTTAGCCTAGATGCAACCTTAGATAAACGTGTATGGGAATTTA
>NZ_JACJFI010000355.1 GCF_014164505.1 Shewanella sp. SG41-4
CACGACTGCTACATACGAACATCGCTTTGCCTTTTTGAGTAGTGCCTTCTTCAACACGGCTCTCATAATGCTCAACAAAGTCTTTTGCTATAGATTTAATGCGGTCTGGGTCGCCCAGTATGGTAGACATACTGGCCATGGCTGTTTTGCTTTTATCTATTTGATACTCGTTAGTGCCGGCCTCTTCACACGCTTTATAATATTTCTCAACCTCATCTAATTGACGACCATCAAGTAATACTTTTGCAGCTCGACCTTCATAAACAATACGCACGGTAATTTCATCAAAAACTGATTCTGTCATCGTGTAGCTATCAACTATTGCGCCAAATACATCCAAAGTTGCGTCAATAGGTGTACCTGTAAAACCAACGTAAGTAGCGTTTGGTAAGGAGTCGTGCAGGTACTTAGCAAAGCCATAGGTTTTCTTAACGCCATCCTCTGTGACAGTAATTTTTTGTTCTAAATTTATTTGACTACGATGAGCTTCATCTGAAATACAAATTACATTGGTACGTTCCGTCAGTAGTGCTAATTCTTCAGTAAATTTATGAATGGTTGTAAGGAAAATACCGCCACTTTTACGCCCTTTAAGGTGCTCACGTAGCTCACTTCGACTTTCTACGCTGATAATGTTCTGATCACCAACATAAGCTTTTGCATTGGTAAATTGCCCTGCAAGCTGATCATCTAAATCGGTTCTGTCAGTAATAAGAATAATGGTTGGGCTACCCAGCTCAACATCTTTCATCAATAAGCGAGACAGGAACAACATTGTGTAGCTTTTACCACAACCCGTTGCGCCAAAGTATGTTCCCCCTTTACCATCTCGCAAACCATCAGCATCAATCAAATTGCCTTGCTGATCAGTAAACTTCATATGTTGCTTGATATTGGCAAAAAGCTTTGTTGCTGCGTAATACTGAGGATATCGGCAAACAATTTTTTCTTGTTTGCTAGAGGTGTCAGGCACGTAGATAAAATGACGAATCACATCGGTTAAACGCTTCTTGTTAAACAAGCCGCTGATCATCGTAAAGAGTGAATCAATGCCGTCTTTGTCCAGCTTCTCTTCACCTGTAACTTTACGCCAAGAGTAATAGAACTCGTACGGGGCAAAGTAAGAACCCATCTTATTATTTACACCATCACTTATCACACACAGAGCGTTATATTTGAATAGTTCGGGGATATCACGATCATAACGAGTAGTTAGCTGTTTATACGCATCATAGATAGTTGCTTCTTCACGAATCGCACTCTTAAACTCAAATACCACAAGCGGTAAACCGTTGATATACAGAAGTCCGTCAGGAATACGTAGCTCGTAGCCTTGTATCTCCATCTGATTAACTACTCGGTAGATATTAGAATCTACTTTCGTTAAATAGCTAACGTTAGACTCTGCAACTTTTAGTTCCGAAGATTGGCTGGGATTGCTGAACTCAGCTTGAATCGTTTCATAGTCAATAAGCTGAATATACAAATCTTTCTGGCTCGCATCTTCACGCTTGAGCAAAAAACCATCAGAAACAAACTTCATAATGGCTTTGTTGGTATCGTAAAGATCCGAAGCAGGAAGGTATTCCAGCTTTTGGATAATACTCTCTATCTCATAAGCAGTAATGCCATCAGCTTGATAACGTTTGCCTAGAAATTCACGAAGATCGGACTTAATCAACACATCTTCAGGTACTCGCTCAATCGCTTCACCACGAGTATGTGGATAGCCTTCTTTACCTAACAGTTCAATAATGGCTTGTTCCAGCCTTTCTTCTGTGAATTTCATATCTTTAACCTTTTGATATTTTTGCTAGAAGTATAGGATTGAGTTCATTGAGAAGCTCTAGCTCTTTTGGCAAAACAAGAAGGTGTTTAAGTATTGTGTTTAATTGATTATTAACTACTTCACATACGCCTTTGGGGGCAACAACTGTATTTAAGGGGTTAATAATTGTCATCGTCAAAAACTTAGTAGCTGTCCCAGATGATGTTCCTTTAAATCCTTCTAATTCACTTTTGATAGCAAAATATATTTGTAGTAGTGATACATTTTTAGATTTAGGAGTTATGACATATGTTCGCTGGTAAGCATCAAATTTTCCTTCGTAATACTTTAATGGGTAAATAGCACTAGCATTATTTCCAGCGAGAAGAACAGCTTGACCATCAAATGCAAAAGTATTGGTTTTGTATGTTTCTGCTGAACAGGTGAAGAATGGATACTCACCATCGACTACTGCCACATTCGAGTTGAGCTTCCCAGTTTTAAACGAAAAGCACTCTTCATATGTCTCAACCTTCCAGCCTTTAGGAATTTCCATCATTGACTTATCACAATACTCCATCTCCCCAGCTGAAGACTTGTAAGGTTTTCCTTCTAGTTCTGGCTTACCAATGGATTGTGCATATTCTTTAGAGATCGGAAACTCAAAATCAACAAACCACTGTTTGTAAATGGCTTGGGCGGTATCTTCTAACTTTTGTGTGAGTTGTTCGTTGAGTGAAATACGATCATTCACCACATTGTATTCACGCACGATTTCACGCTGCTTTTCGATGGATGGGACAGGTAGCTCAACATCACACATCTCTTCCCAACCGAAAAGTTCTCGCACAGTTCCGTGTGACATAAAACGAGCATATCGATCAAACTCTGAACGCCTAAACCACATCATTAAATACTCTGGATCTAGTTGCTCAGTATCTACAATCTCAAATACAGTGTAAGAAGTTGAGACAATACATTCTTCATTTTCAAGAAGAGCTACTGATATTTTCTCGCCGTTGCGGGATGTAACAGGCCCGTAAGCAAACTGATGCTGTTTTACAATTTTATACGTCGACATATCGGTGCCAACAATATTGGCTATTGACGGAATAAAGCGTTTCGTTATGCTAACGCCAAGTAATAATTTGACCTCCAACGCTTTATTTTTAACAGAAACATCTTTGATGAACTGACCTAGCTTCTTATAATTTGATCTCATAGCCCAACCCTTTAAAGACATTTAATAAGTCATTTTTTGATTGTTCTTCTTGAACTAGAAGTTCGCTAAACTCAACTTTTAGGCTATTCATTTTATCTTCGAAATTGATGTTTTCATCTCTGTTCGTAAATTCGATATGCTTGCTCGGTACGAGTGAGTAATCCTTTGCGGCAATTTCTTCTTTCGTTGCTGAGTAGCAATATTCCGCAATATCTTGATAATCATCATAGGCTCCTACTTGCTGCCAAGTATGAAGCGTATCGG
>NZ_JACJFI010000356.1 GCF_014164505.1 Shewanella sp. SG41-4
CAACATGCAGCTCATTACTAGCAGACCAACAAGGCGATGTATGGTTAGGCATACCATTGGTTTCAATAACAACGTTCGGGCCACTGAGCACCACATTGACGTTGCTATCGTCAAACTCATGGTACGCGGTATGTAAAATACCACTGCCTAAATCTTCTGTTCCCGTATCTTTGCCGGTATCTGTATCTTTATCAGTTGAACTCGTTGCATTTGTTACATCTGTTATATCGATACTGTCTACCACCACAGCCTCAACGTAACCATTCATTATTTTTCTAGCCGAGAAATAGCCTAATTAACACAAATCCGTCAACCTATAGGAAATAGAATAAAACGTTAGATATGACACGTATCAACAATGAGAATAACTTCACAAATTCAAATACCACAAAGACTTAGTATCAAGTTACTGCTCCGCTCCCCTTTAACAATTGACCAAATGATAACGACATTTATCGTCATTGCTAAAGGCGTATTCTCAAACCTAAGGATACTGCAATGAAAAGTACTGATATCCGAGTTGTTCCAGGTTTAATCTCAATTGCGATAGTACTATTGCTTTGGTTCATCGTCGCTCCACCTGAAGGTGTATCGGCCAATGCTTGGCATTTATTAGCTTTGTTTGTTGGCACAGTTGTCGCGATTATTGGTAAAGCGATGCCAATTGGTGCTATTGCCGTATTAGCAATTACACTTGTTGCATTAACAGGCGTAACCAGTGATAAGCCATCGGATGCTATTAAAGATGCCTTAAGTGGATTTTCAAACTCACTGATTTGGTTAATTGGTATTGCGATTATCATCTCACGCGGATTAGCAAAAACCAGTTTAGGGAACCGTATTGGTTATTATTTTATTGCTTTATTTGGGCAAAAGACCATTGGTATCGGCTATGCGTTAGCACTATCAGAGCTGGTCATTGCACCTGTCACACCCAGTAATACGGCTCGAGGCGGTGGAATTATTCACCCTATAATGAAGTCAATTGCAGCGAGTTTTGGCTCGTCTCCAGAAGAAGGTACATCACGTAAAATAGGTCATTATCTTGCCTTCGTGAATTACCATACAAACCCTATTACCTCTGCAATGTTCATTACTGCGACGGCGCCCAACCCATTAATAGTCAAATTGATTGCTGATGCCACAGGCGCAGACATCAGTATTACCTGGGGCACATGGGCACTGGCAGCATTATTGCCAGGTCTGCTTTGTATTGCGCTTATGCCACTGATTATCTATGCGGTTTATCCTCCAGAAATAAAGCGCACGCTAGACGCGACAGCTTACGCTAAGTCAAAGTTGGCTGATATGGGCCCGATGTCATACGCAGAAAAAATCATGGTGAGTGTGTTCTCGCTATTACTGATTTTATGGGCTGGAGTACCAGCCATGATATTAGGGGCGAATTTTGCGGTTATACCACTGCAGTAGCATTTTTAGGCTTATCCATTTTGTTAATTAGCGGGGGTACTGAGTTGGGAAGATGTGCTTAAGGAAAAAGCCGCTTGGGATACCGTGGTATGGTTTTCAGCATTAGTAATGATGGCAACGTTCTTAAATAAACTAGGATTAGTCGCTTGGTTTTCTGGTGTGGTTGAAACCAATATCGCCCAACTTGGTTTCAGCTGGATGATTTCAGTGATTATATTGGTGGTAGTTTACTTTTATGCACACTATTTTTTTGCCAGCACCACAGCACATATTACCGCCATGTTTGCAGCATTCTTCGCCGCAGGTATCGCATTAGGTGCTCCACCTTTATACCTAGGTTTACTCCTTGCTGGTGCGTCCTCTTTAATGATGTCGCTCACGCATTATGCCACTGGTACCTCACCGATTATCTTTGGCTCCGGTTACGTATCAATGGAAGACTGGTGGGTAATGGGCTTTATCATGAGTATTGTCAACTTAACCATTTGGGGTGTTGTCGGCGGATTTTGGTGGAAAGTACTTGGTTACTGGTAAGTTTGGGAGAAATAAAATCAGACGGTGCTTAAGCCAGATCGATAAAGCCAAAAGTTAATGAAGGTCAAAATTGATTATATTAAGGCTGAAAAATAACATGAGTGATTTTTCAGCCTTAATCTGTAAGCTTTTCACAAAACGAATAACTATATTTCGGTCTTAAACTGCTTCACATTTAACTCTAAGCTTTTAGCAAGCTCTTCAAGTTGATAACTGGCCGCGGTAATTTTACCGGCTTCTTGCTGAGCCAATAACGCTGAATGAGTAATTTGAATAAAGTTTTGATTTATATCCGCTGCAACCACAGACTGTTGCTCTGCGGCTGTGGCAATTTGGATATTCATATCACTTATTTTAATTACCGATACATTAATAGCCTGTAATGATTCTCCAGCATTTTTAGCTTGCTGAACACTGCTATTGGCTTGCTCTTGGCCTTCGTTCATAACAGTCACAGCTTTAACAGAACTGGCGCGCATGCTTTCAATTACAGCTTGGATTTGTCTTGTTGATTCTTGTGTACGCTGAGCAAGATTACGCACTTCATCAGCAACAACGGCAAAACCTCGGCCTTGTTCACCAGCACGTGCAGCTTCAATGGCCGCATTTAACGCCAATAAGTTAGTTTGCTCTGCAATACCCTGAATAACATCAAGTACCGAGCCAATTTCTTTACTGTCTTGTGACAGTAAATCAATGATATGTGCCGCTTCACTTACTTTGACGGCCAACGCATCTATATCTGTCTGTGTTTTAGTGACTTCAATCTGACCTGCATTAAACTCATTCGTGGCCGTTTGTGATAATAGAGCAGCTTCACTGGTATGGTTTGCCACTTCTGAAACAGTACTCGACATTTGCGTAATTGCCGCAGCGCCATTATCGGTAGCCATTTTTTGATTGTTGATAAGATGCTCGTTTTGCTTTGCCGTTTGGTATAAATCTTTAGACGCTGCAAGTAATTTATTGGCAGTCAACATCGAATTTTGAGTTATCTCGGTCAAATTAACGGTTAAATCTTGCACCGCACTTAATATACTGTGAGGAGAATCAACAGATAATTTCACTGTAAGATCGCCACGAGCAATTTGTTGGATTATATCAGCTGCATATTCTGGCTCACCGCCAATAATATTTTTTAAGCGCTTAACAGACGTTAACGCCACCATACACCCAATAAATAGTGCTATGGCCGTTACAACTAGCATCACCGACTGAAAACTAGTTGTTTGCTCACGCGCTGCAGAAACTTGTAGTTGAATCTGCGCTTCTTGATAA
>NZ_JACJFI010000357.1 GCF_014164505.1 Shewanella sp. SG41-4
TTTATGTGAGGGAGTCATCGAGCAAGCATTGGCGATTTTTGATTCTCCACCGTCAACTTTAATAGCATACTTAGGGCCAGCAATTGGTCCTTCTACTTTTGAAGTTGGTAGTGAAGTTCGTGATGCTTTTATCAATAAAAATTCGCAGGCTGCAGCATATTTTGTTCGCCATAACACGAAATATTTAGCTGATTTAGTCGGCTTAGCTAAGTTGCGTTTGTCTACAGCAGGCGTTACTCAAACTTATAGCGCAGATGTGTGTACCTTTTCTGAACCCGATTACTTTTCTTATCGTCGCGATAAGCAAACAGGGCGAATGGCTTCTCTAATTTGGCTTAAATCTTAAGTTATCATTGCTAATAGTATCCAAGTATAAAAAATCAACAATTTTTTGATCCAGATTAAGTTTTTACCTTGAGTTTAGATTAATTGCCCCCATCTTTAAGTTAACAAATTATTCATTTCTGAATTAATTTCCCTCTCAACAAGTATCAGATCCTAGGAGGTTGTATGAGACTCGATCGTATGACTAATAAGTTTCAAATTGCCATTTCTGATGCCCAATCATTAGCATTGGGGCGTGATCATCAATTCATTGAACCTATTCATTTAATGATGGCGCTATTAAATCAAGATTCTGGTTCTATCCATTCTTTACTTACCCAAGCGGGTATTCGTGTCAGTGCGCTTCGCTCAGCGATTAGCCAAGAGTTAGAGCGTTTACCACAAGTTGAAGGTACCGGTGGTGATGTTCAACTATCGCAAGGGTTAATTCGTTTACTAAACCTATGCGATAAATTAGCCCAAAAGCGTAAAGACAAATACATTTCGTCAGAATTGTTTGTTTTGGCGGCATTAGAAAATAATGATCCTCTCGCCAAAGCATTAAAAGATTCTGGGGCAAGCAAAGAGTTAATGGAAAAAACCATTGAAGACATGCGTGGAGGGCAAAAAGTTGATGATCCCAATGCTGAAGATCAACGCCAGGCATTGAAAAAATTTACCGTAGATTTAACCGAACGCGCTGAGCAAGGTAAGTTAGACCCTGTTATTGGTCGTGATGAAGAAATTCGCCGCACGATTCAAGTATTACAACGTCGTACTAAAAATAATCCGGTATTAATTGGTGAGCCAGGTGTCGGTAAAACAGCTATTGTTGAAGGCTTAGCTCAGCGTATTGTTAATGGTGAAGTTCCAGAAGGGATTAAAAATAAACGGGTCTTGTCATTAGACATGGGTTCGTTAATTGCTGGAGCTAAATACCGCGGTGAGTTCGAAGAGCGTTTAAAAGCAGTGCTAAATGAGTTATCTCAAGAAGAAGGTCAAGTCATCCTCTTTATTGATGAGTTGCATACCATGGTCGGCGCCGGTAAAGGTGAGGGCGCAATGGATGCCGGTAATATGCTTAAGCCTGCATTAGCACGTGGTGATTTACATTGTGTCGGGGCAACTACACTTGATGAATATCGTCAATATATTGAGAAAGATGCTGCACTAGAGCGTCGCTTTCAAAAAGTGATTGTTGATGAGCCAAGCGTTGAAGACACTATTGCCATTTTACGTGGTTTGAAAGAGCGTTACGAATTACATCATCATGTTGAAATAACCGATCCTGCAATTGTTGCAGCAGCAACCATGTCGCATCGTTATATTTCAGATCGAAAACTGCCGGATAAAGCTATCGACTTAATTGATGAAGCGGCATCTAGTATCAGAATGCAGATAGACTCAAAGCCAGAAGTACTTGACCGGTTAGAGCGCCGCGCTATTCAACTTAAGTTAGAAGAACAAGCGTTAAGTAAAGAGTCGGACGAAGCCAGTCGTAAACGCCTTGAGTTTTTGCAACATGAACTAAGAGATGTTGAAAGCAAAGCTGCTGAAATGAATGAAATTTGGCATACCGAGAAAGCTGCACTTGCCGGGACCCAACACATCAAAGCCGATCTTGAGCAGGCAAGAATGGACTTGGAAGTAGCTCGTCGTGCGGGTGACTTAACGCGGATGTCTGAATTGCAGTATGGGCGTATTCCTGAGCTTGAAAAGCAACTAGATTTAGCATCACAAGCCGAAATGCAAGATATGACACTGTTACGTAATAAAGTGACTGAGGTCGAGATTGCTGAAGTTCTATCAAAAGCGACCGGTATCCCTGTTTCAAAAATGCTCGAAGGTGAGCGTGAAAAACTATTGCATATGGAAGATGCATTGCATGAGCGTGTAATTGGCCAAAATGAGGCTGTAGATGCAGTATCTAATGCAATTCGCCGTAGTCGTGCAGGTCTTGCCGATCCACAACGTCCAATAGGTTCGTTCTTGTTCCTTGGGCCTACAGGTGTGGGTAAAACAGAGCTGTGTAAATCGCTAGCTAAGTTTTTGTTTGATTCAGAATCGGCTCTTGTACGCATAGATATGTCTGAATTTATGGAAAAACACACCGTTTCGCGTTTAGTTGGTGCCCCTCCCGGGTATGTGGGTTATGAAGAAGGTGGTTACTTAACAGAAGCGGTTCGCCGTAAGCCCTATTCTGTGATCTTGTTAGACGAAGTTGAGAAAGCTCATCCAGATGTATTTAATGTGTTATTGCAAGTATTAGATGATGGCCGTTTAACTGACGGCCAAGGCAGAACGGTTGATTTTAAAAACACTGTCATCATTATGACGTCTAACCTTGGCTCAGATATTATCCAAGAGGGCTTTGGTCATACAAGTTATGAAGATATGAAAGCTGGAGTGATGAATGTTGTGACTCAAAGCTTCCGTCCAGAGTTTTTAAATCGAATTGATGAGTCTGTGGTATTCCATCCCTTAGACGCCGAAAATATCAAACACATTGCCAGTATTCAATTTGAATTATTGCGCAAACGGCTTATAGAGAAAGAGTTTGATATTGAATTATCTGATGAGGCATTATCATTAATTGCCGAAGCTGGATTCGATCCTGTTTATGGAGCAAGGCCATTAAAACGAGCATTGCAACAAGAAGTAGAGAATCCTTTAGCCCAAAAATTACTGCGAGGTCAATTATTGCCGGGTAAAATGATTAAAGTTGTAGTGGAGGATGGCAAGCTAGCCTTCAATCAATAATGTTATCTAGCATTATCAGCTGAAGTCATTTGAACAAAGGGAGCATTAGCTCCCTTTGTTATTATTTGCTTTGACAAAATAACCTGACTCTTTCAGTGTTTTCAGCAATAGCAGCTTGCTTCTGTTCTTCTGTCATTACG
>NZ_JACJFI010000358.1 GCF_014164505.1 Shewanella sp. SG41-4
GATGCGGTAATTGTCTCAGATTATAAAAGGAATCACTCGACCAAAGTGGTTAAACCTTTTCGATGGTTTCTTAGCATGGCGAGTGAGCCAAAAGAAATGCCTGAAGCTTTTGATAGTATGCTAATGGCTTTAAAAAACTACTCAAAGTCTTGGCTTTATCACGCGTATACAAGGTTTCCTGATGAAACCCACGACAGCACCCCTCTTATTGGAATTGCAAAAGGGCTACAAGCTGTTTTTTCTGGTTGGAATGCCGTACCTGAAGTTGATGTCATGTCTTTACTTGAGCTTACAAAGTTCTACGAGGATAAAGTTAAGGAATTTGGTTACAAGTTTCCGTTGTCGGTACATCAGTTTAATGTATATGGGCTAAAAGCTGCTTATGAAGATAAGGCTGCATGGGGCGTTGAAATTTTGGCGCAAGGTACCAAGGCATTCCCTGATTCTGAAATATTATGGGATAGTTTAGCCACGGCCTATAGTTTGAACAAAAATTTGTTCGATGCGTTAATTGCATCTGAGCGGGCACTGGAATTGGCCGTCGCCAATAATTCAATTTATGTTGATGAGATCAAGGTGCAAAATATCGATTTAAAGGCTGAGCAACAGAAAATTTCAAACTGAAAGTAAGTGTTGTTTGAGTAAAAAAGCTAAAAAACTTTCATCACCAGCAAAAAGCGCTAGCTGCACTAATGTGTGTTTTGCATTGCACTAAAAGGAGATCTCTGTGTTTATAACTGGTGAAATTAAATATCATTTTAATGGTGTTTTACAAGATTCCTGTTCTTGTCATTGTTCTCGATGCCGTAATGCATTCAGCTTCCAAGCTTCTGCTTATGCTTTGATTGATGCAGATAAATTTAAATGGGTATCCGGTGAAAACTTACTTCTTATATAGGCAAACATGGTTTTTTTCTTCAATTTTGTAGTAATTGTGGTTCAACTATATGTGGTGTTATTAATGGCACAGTGCACGGTGTTACTCTTGGTTGTGTCAATGGAGATCCTGAAATTCAACTTGGCAGGCATATATTCGTAGGTTCTAAAGCAAACTGGGAAACTATTGCTGGTGATGTTCCTCAATATAATGAGAACGTGCCATAAAATGCATTAAAAGTCATTCAAGCGGAATTAAAAATAGTTAGCTAGGTTCCGCTTCGCTTCACATTATAGGCAATTGTTAAAAGCCGTTCTGAGGGGGTAGTCATCGAATTTGCAGATGAGTTTTCAAAAAAAGAAAAAATAGAAAGAATTACCCTATATATATTATTAGGTGCTTTCGTTGTCATAACCCATCAAAAGTGGGTGTTCCCATATATCAATTGGTATGCGAATACCGCATATTGTCATGCTCTGCTAGGCCATTCGGGGATAACCGTACTTCAGTATTCTTTATTCGTCGGTTTACCTATATTTAGCGCAATATTAGTGGGAGTGTATTCAGTTCCAATTGGGATTAAAGGGCTAAGAGATGGTCAATTCCCACCGAAAGGAGTAAAGGTATATAAGCCAACTAAAATAATTAGAGGTTGGAGATCAAAGGTTAAATCATTAGCTCATTTAATAGCGCCATTATTATTTGTCGTTATTGGTGTATTGGGGAGTTTTCAAGCTGATAACTTACCAAATTCACCAGAAATATTTGATTACAGTGTGTGCAAAAACTAAAGAATTTAAACGTAAAAAAAATTGGTTATGTTTCGTTTCTCAACAAGTTTTGGCCGCGTAATAAGACGTTAAGACCTCAGGAATCATAAAAATATATGTTTAAAAATGTAGTTTATTTTGCACTTATTAATTTTGTGGCATTAGCCGGAATAATTGTTATCTTTCAAACTATGGTTTTTTTGGGTACTTTGGCTGGTTCATTGCTAGCAGCAACAGGCTTGTACTTCAGAATTAAGAGGGCTAATCAACTTCCGTCACGACCAAGTTTAACTTTAACAGCAGCTGCTTGTTCTGCCATTTCTACGTTTATATGTCTTAGCTTTGAGTATCTAATTTATGGCGAATTTGAACATTCTCTGTTAACACTCTCATTAGTAACGTTCTTTATAATTTTTATTTTTATCCTGCTTACACTCAAAATCGTCTATGAAAACCCAGACGAGAAACTCGAGCAATATCCACTAACAAGTAGTCCAATTTCAAAAGCTTTATTAAAATTTTGGTGTAAAATAAGTACCTCTAATTACTCTTCACTTACCAACAAGCAGCTTATTAGGTTATCTATAACTGTAAGCCCATTAATGTGCTCAATTACGGTACTAATATCTGCGTTATCCAGCGGTGTAATTTGGCTGTTCCTAAATCGTTCACTTATCGAGTGTCCAATAATAGCAATATCGGTCATGGTTTTAATTATCGTCTTAATGCATATTTGGTCCATTAACAGGTATTTAATAAAACAGGAACTAGAACAACGGTTTCTAACATAAAAGGCTTAACAAGTGTATCTAGCAAGGACTTTGTAAACTGTCTCCTTTTTCGCAATGCGCGGCAAAAAAGCAGGCTGTTTTATGCGTTCCAAATGCGTTACCTCGTGTCTATAAAGCTCTTAGGATTAATTTTAGGGGCTCGTTTTTTAATTGAATTTGGCCGTTAGAGTTATTCTACAGCCTCGTTAACCCCTAAAGCAGAAAACTATGACTTTAATTTTGGTATCTGATGTTTTTGGTATTACCCCCGCTTTGATCGAATTTGGAAAAATAGTGAATGCAGAGATTATTGCAGACCCGTATGGAGGGGAAAACTTAGGTTTTCAGAGCGAGGCAGAAGCGTATTCCTATTTTACTGAGCACGTTGGATTAGAGGCGTATCACTCAATAATACTCGAGCTGACTTTGACTGCTCCGTTATCGAGTACATTGATTGGGTTCAGCGTTGGGGCTACTGTAGTTTGGAGGCTTTCTGGGAATTCATCGGTCAAAAATATATCTCGTGCGATTTGCTTTTATGGGTCCCAAATTAGAAAATTCAGATCAGTGAATCCTCTATTTGACGTAACGTTGATATTTCCTGTGAGCGAGCCACATTTTGACGTTGTTGAGTTACAGGAAGAATTATCATCAAAAAGGAATGTAAAAATTCAAAAGAGCAATGTGTATCACGGCTTTATGAACGCGTACTCAAATAATTTCAATCGGGCGGTCTATGAGAATCATATAGAATGGTTGAATTTAAATTTGAGCTAACAAGCCGTTGCACTCGAAATTTAC
>NZ_JACJFI010000359.1 GCF_014164505.1 Shewanella sp. SG41-4
AGCTAATTGCATTAGGGCTGCGGGTATATAAAACACCCGGTTCACAAGCCGGATATATGAAGGCAATGAATTTGTTTATCAACGCTTCGAAATCACTTGCAAAACGGGTGGGTCCATATATGACGATTAAACAAGTTTGCCAGGACTTGTTAACATTGATTAAACAGCCTTATCTTATCGGTTCACGTCAATATGTGGTGACATCCAGTATCGGTATTTCACTATTTCCTCATGATGATGACAATGCTAATGCATTGATCCGTAAAGCGGATTTAGCCATGTATCAGTCAAAGTCTCTTGGTAAAAACAGTTTCCATTTTTACAGTCAAGCACTTGAGAAGGAAGCATTAGCTCAATTGGCTATAGAGCAATCACTTCGCATGGCTATCGAAGACAGTACGTTGCATTTAGTGTATCAACCCAAAGTCGATTTACTGACGATGAAAATCGTCAGTGTTGAGGCTTTATGTCGCTGGGTACAGGAAGATGGGACTGTGATTTCACCCGATGTATTTATCTCAATCGCAGAACAAACTGGATTGATTATTGATATTGGTTGCTTTGTCATTTCTAAAGCCTGTTTACAGTTGGCTGAGTGGCGAAAAGCAGGCATTACAGAGCTGGCTATTTCAATAAATCTAAGTTGTATTGAGTTTCAAAACGAAGCGCTGATCACACATTTAATTGACACCTTAACCCTTAATCAAATAGAGGGTAAGTATCTCATTATTGAATTAACTGAATCGATTTTTATGGAAGATAAATTCAATGTGAAAAACATCATGTTACGGCTTAATCAATATGGGATTACTTTTGCACTTGATGATTTCGGTAAAGGCTATTCATCATTTAGTTACTTACAGTTTTTACCGTTACATTATCTAAAAATTGATAAAGCATTTTTACAAGATGTTGAAAGTAACCCTTCATCGGCGGCAATTGCGAAAACCATCATCGATATTGGTCATAACCTCGGTTTAAAAGTTATTGCCGAAGGGATAGAAGATCAATTCATGCTTGATTACATTAAAGCTTATCAATGTGATTTAGCTCAGGGTTTTTTCCTGTATAAGCCAATGTTGCCAGAGTGTATTGCATCCTTATATCTTGATGATCATGCTCTTGATTAATTTCATTACAGACGCATACGTCAACATTTGAATATTGTTCAAAAAAGCTGTTTGTGTTGTGTTTATGATTCTAGTGTTTTGAATGAGAATTCAAGGTGAGATGGGAAGCTATTATGTCGTTATGCCCTTATCCGCTTAAAGGGCAAAACAACATTAAACGCTGCCCACTTAGTTATAGGGTATTGGCAATAATGGTCGGTTTCGGCGTTAAAGCGGGATCTACACTTATTTATCCTCATCAAAATCATCTTTTTATATCGCTTAAGATCACCCTTTATCAACCTTATAGCCCTTAATCTCTGCTTATCACCTTTCAGCGTTTTAATTCCTTACTACCATTCGGTATCTCGGTTCAGCTCAGTTTATCGTTTTTAAGAACGGAAAAACTATATTTTTCAATGTCTAGCTTGTAAAAAAAGCATTTGTCGTCCAAAGTTAATGTCTGTGACTCTTAACTAATGATAAAAATGACCAGACTATCTAGTTATAAAAATGCGCTTAAATTGGGTATTGGAATATTTTCTTTTGGCTTAGTCATCAGTTTTATTACTGCTTTAAGTGTTAATAATCAAAATAACACCATTATTACTCAATCTCTTGAAACGGTGACAGAGCAAGTTGCTAACAATATTATTGATCGTATCGTATTGTATCAATATGGTTTAAGAGGTGCTCGAGGGGTTATTTATACCGTTGGTGAAGATAATATTTCTCGTGATTTTTTTAAAAAATATAGCTTAACTCGCGATTTTGAAAGTGAATTCCCCGGTGCGCGAGGGTTTGGTTATATCCGCCGTGTACCAGCCAACGATGAAGCGAGTTTTGTTGCCAAAGCTAAACTTGATGATTGGCCCGATTTCAGTGTGCGTCAACTTACTCCTCATGATGATGAACGGTACGTGATTGACTATATCGAACCCGTTGATCGTAATCTCGCCGCTGTCGGTTTAGATATTTCCTCTGAACAAAACCGCAAAAATGCCGCACAACAAGCATATTTAACCGGTGAGACACGCTTAACCGGTCCAATCACGTTAGTGCAGGCGACTGGTCATCCGTTACAAGCCTTTCTTATTTTAATGCCTATTTATCGTACTGGACTTACTCCAGCAACCCCGGCGTTAAGGGAGCAACAAGCTTTTGGTTGGAGTTATGCGCCACTCGTTGCCAATGAAGTTTTTGAACAGATTAATTTATCGCGTAAAACCACTAAATTATTGGTCAATGATGTGACCGATGCTCAAAATAATGTCATGTTTTATGAAACACATATTGATGAGGTAAATCCATTAACATCTTTTGTTGTTACATTAGATCGCGAAATATTTGGACGTAAATGGCAAGTAACGTTAGTGGCTTATCCTGAATTTGTTAGTAGTTTGCATTTAATCTCACCCAATATTGTGTTTAGTTATGGTGCGATTGTGAGTTTGTTATTGGGTGGTCTTATTGGTTTTTACGGCTATGATTTAGGTCGTAAGCGTATTATTTTGGAAGATAATGAAAGACGCGCTAATATTTTAGAACATTCACTTGATGCGATTATTAGTTTTGACTGTGATGGTATTATTACCAGTTGGAATGATGGTGCAGTAACGATGTTTGGGTACGAAAAACATGAGGTGATAGGCCTTGAAAAAACAACGTTTATTGTTCCTGATGATGGCTATTATGCTGAAAATGAAAGATTTAATCAGGTTGTTAATGGTAAATCATTATTAAACTTTGTCAGCCAATATAAACGAAAAGACAATGTACTATTGTCTACGTCGATGACGTCTTTGGCAATTTATAATGAGTTTGGAAAAATTATCGGCGTTAGCCAGACGATTCGAGACATCACCGCACAACAGAACGCTGAAAAACAAATTTTAGACATTAATGCCAGTCTTGAGCGTAAAGTTACCGAGCGAACTCAAGCTTTACAACAAGCCCTGTCAGAAAATAAAACCTTACTTGATAATATTAATCAGCAGCTACTTTATTCTGAAACGGATAAAGACGGCGTTATCTTGATGGTAAATGATAATTTCTGTCTAACATCGGGTTTTACTCGCGAG
>NZ_JACJFI010000035.1 GCF_014164505.1 Shewanella sp. SG41-4
CTTGTCTTCTTGTTGATGACCATGAGGTTGATGTAATACCACGTGTAAAATAGAACCGGTAACAAAGGCTTGCAAGTAAACCGTGTTTTCAAGGCTTAATTGAGTTAACAAATGTTCGCCAGCAAAGTAGCCGACGCTGGTTAATACCATCATTGCAGCTAAAACGGCGCTAGCCCATCGAGTGCCGACTTGAGGTTTGAGTAACCACCAAATAGCGACGCCAACAGGTAGGCGGTGCATGATCACGCCTAAGGCTAGAAGTGTCGAATTACCCTCTTGTTGTGCCAATACCATCGCTCCACCGTCTGTAATGGTGTGCAGTAATAGTCCGCCAATGCCGAGTGTGAGGGTGATGTTGTGGGTGATTTCTGAATATCGATGAAACAGTTTTTCACTGGCTGTCGGGCCCCAAACGCCAAGCATGACAAACAATAGCGTGATAAACCCACCATGCTCCAACAGTTCTGGCAAAATATGAATGAGCACCAATCCGCCAAGGGAGACGAATATAAATCCATCTAGGCCTTTTTGTAATCCGCTACCTGATGAAAAGAAGCGATAAAAAAGTGGCCCAAACAGCAGTGCAATACAGCTAGCGATTAGATAGAGCATGTTATCCAGAAATAAATCGAAAAAAACAACGCAGTATACCATTTTAAACCAGTATTGTAGCGTGTGAATATCTCAAGCTGAAAAATTTACTTAGAACCTATAGAGAATGCAGATCTAGTCATTGACGTTAAAGCCAAAAAACTTTCTCAGGTCATCACTTTGGCAAGCGTATGTGGCTATTTGTGATGAGGCATTGTTCACTATTATTAACAACTAACGCCTTGTAATCATCAATAAACAGGCTGTTTTCATCGCTTATGTTACTGCGTTGGGTATACAATGTAGCCCATATTTTGTTAATTAAAAGATTGTTGTCCATGGATATTTTTTCTGCAGCCGTCATGTTGTTCTTGATTATGGATCCGCTGGGTAATTTACCTATATTCGCTTCCATATTGCGGCATATTGATCCCAAAAAACGCCGTAAAGTCTTAATCCGTGAATTGTTATTTGCGTTGGTTATCATGTTGTCGTTTTTGTATGCTGGTGAAGCTATTCTTAACTTTCTGAACTTACGTTCTGAATCCGTTAGCATTGCGGGCGGCATTATCTTGTTCTTAATTGCGATTAAAATGATCTTCCCTTCGCCTGGTGGCGTGGCTGGATTAGCTGCTGGTGAAGAGCCTTTTATTGTTCCGATGGCTATTCCGCTAATGGCTGGTCCATCTATTTTAGCGGCCTTGATACTATTGGCGCACACAGATAGCAGCCGCATGACAGATTGGACTATTGCGTTGGTCTCGGCATGGGGCATGAGTGCCGTTATTTTAATGTTCTATAAGTTGTTTACTCGTATCCTTGGTGAGAAAGGCTTAATAGCGGTAGAGCGACTAATGGGGATGGTATTGGTGATGATATCAGTACAAATGTTACTGGATGGAATATCAAATTATATCAACTCCACGGTAAATTAAGCTAAATTGTTATAGATAAACATTGTGCCAAGTAACTGCAGCAAGCCGACTCAACAGAGTCGGCTTGCTGCTTTTGGGTGCTGGTTTTATAGCCATTTGAATTAATTTTTAATCGAACAGATTTATTTACATTAAAGAATGTCTAATTTAATTGTAACCCTGTGGTTGCAACTGTTAATGTCATGTAATTAATGTTTGGGGTGACTTATGAAATATATTATCGTCACGTTGGGACTTGTTTTTATGACCTTGCAAGGGTGTCAAAATCAGTCTGCGGCATCAAAGGTAGACGAGCAATCGGCCACGGTAGTGGCAACCAAACCGCTAATAAAAGATTGCGGTCCGAGTACGATGCCACCTTTGCGTGATCGCACTAAATTAACTGAAAATTTGCGCAAGAAAGGCCTCATCACCGCAGATATGGATCAAGCACAAATAGATAAAATTGTTGCTGACTATATAACTAAACGCCAACAAGCATTTGAAAAATGCCATAAACCAACACCAAATACAGGTAAGTCGTAATGAGTAAGTTGACTAAATATCAAGGGTTAGCGGTTTCATCCTTATTGCTTGCATGTAGCAGCATGGCTGTAGCGGCTCCGCAAACTGGCACACCAGCTGACGCAGGGTTGATTAATGAACAACAAGTGTTGTATTGGTTAATTAAACGCGGCGAAGTGAGTGCAGATGCCAGCGAAACAGAAAAACAAGCAGCAGTAGATGCTTTTGTTAGCCGTGGTCGAAATGCGACTTTTAAGCCTGCTGCCATAGAGGTAAAAGCTGAGCAATTACGGATTAAACGTTCTGCGCAAAAAAATACTAAAAATGCTCAATATTCCGCGGCAAATAACAAAGTCTTAGCCGATCAAGATATTACCAAAACGGTAAAGGTGTTAGCTGTGCTGGTGGACTTTCCTGATTTACCTCATGATGCTAACCAGCTTGAAGTGGGTGATACTGACATGTATTACAGCAGCTACCCTGCATCACATTATCAGCAACTGCTATTTTCACAAACCGGTTTTCCAGGCCCAAGTAATCAAACCCTGCAATCGGCACATCAGTATTTTCAGGCGGTGTCTGGCAATAGTTTTTATTTTACCGGTCAAGTACAAGACTGGGTTACCGCAGACAATAATGCTGCCTATTATGGCGGCAATGACTCAGACGACAATGATAAAGCCGTACCTGAGCTGGTAAAAGAAGCGGTCACCAAAGCGGTAGACGGTATGAGTGATACTGAACTAGCAAGCTATGATATTGAAGACCCTTTCGATATAGATAGCGACGGTAATTATGATGAAGCTGACGGTATTATCGATCACGTGATGCTGTTTCATTCTAGCGTGGGAGAAGAAGCTGGTGGTGGTGTGCTGGGTGATGATGCCATATGGTCGCATCGTTATTATGTCGACTCGGATAGCAATGGTTATGTCATTCCTGGACGCAGCATCAAGGTATTCGGTTACACCGTACAACCTATCGATTCAGCAGCCGGAGTCTGTACTCACGAGTTTGGTCATGATTTAGGCTTACCCGATGAGTACGACACCACTAATGGCGGCGATGGTTCACCTGTAGGTTCTTGGTCGTTAATGTCTGGCGGTAGCTGGACAGGTAGTATTGCTGGTGCTCAACCAAGTGGGTTTAGCCCATATGCAAAATCTTTCTTACAGCAAAAATACAAAGGTAAGTGGGTTAATGAGCAGCATATATCACTGGCTGACTTAACCAGTAGCGGTACCGCGGTGCAACTTAATCATGCCGTTAATACCGATGCAGTAAATCAATTATCTATTGCGCTCCCAGCTGAAGATGTTGCTTTTAAAGCACCGTTAACGGGTCAATATCAGTATTATTCAGGTCAGGGTAATATGATCAATAATGCCATGTCATTTGATGTGACATTGCCATTAGACACGCCGTTAGCATTATCATTTCAAGCCCATTGGAATATTGAAGACGATTATGATTATGTACAGGTGTTGGTTGATAGTGTTGCTATAGAAGGTAACTACACCAACAATACCAATTCAGTTTATCCTACGATAAAACATTCTATTAGCGGTAAGTCGAGCAACATTGGTACCGCGTATGGAAGCGATTCTTGGGTTGATCTAATATTTGATTTGAGTGCATATGCCGGCCGTAATGTGCAAATCAGTGTGGTCTATAAAACCGATGAAGCCGTTGGTGATTATGGTATGGCGATTGATGATATTCAATTAACGAACCAAGGTACGGCATTTTATATTGATGGCGCCGAATCAAACGGCATTGCAACGTTATCTGGTTTTAGCCGTATTGAAGACAGTCTCCCTGGTAAAGCGCGACGTTACATTGTGCAGTTACGCAGTCATCAAGGTGTAGACGCTGGATTGGTTTATGATAAATACGAACCCGGTGTATTGTTATGGTTAGAAAACTTTAATCAAACCGATAACAATGTGTCTGAGCATCCAGGAAAAGGGCTAATTGGTGTGGTCGATGCAGACCAAAATCTGATTGGCAGCGAATCTACAGATGTGCAAATTCGCGATGCGGCATTTAGCATATTTGCCCAAAGTACATACAGTGGCGACAACCACTTAGCTTCCGAGCCGCTATTTGACGACAATCGTGATTATAGTGCGCCATTAAAGCCAATGGCTGGGATGATTTTGCCTGAGCTAGGCTTAACAATGCAAGTAACAGAGCAAGCAACTGACAGCAGTACAGCAACCGTTGAGTTTGCTTTATCTGACAGCAGCGTGCTACCACCGGTGACACTTGTAGCCGACATTAATGCACAAGCAACAGGTGCCGATGTCAGCTTTAATGTAGTTGTTAGTGGTGGCACTGATTATACGTATTCATGGTCGTTTGGCGTGAATAATGCCACCAGTACCGATACTGCCCCTAGCTATACTTATTCCGCATCGGGTGATTATAGCGTCAGTGTGATTGTTACAGATGGTGCGGGTAATACCGTGACTGCAACTGAAGTCGTTCGAGTGGTTATTCTGCCAGTGGCGGCTTTTACCTTGGCTCAAACTGACTTAACAGTGTCTCTGACAAACACCTCTAGCCAAGGTTTTGGTAATTTGACTTATCAATGGAGTTTTGGCGATAGCAATACTAGTACAGCTCAAAATCCAAGTCATACTTACACCACCGCTGGCAGTTATACTATTACCTTAAAAACCACAGACTCTCAGGGTAACGAGTCGACAGCCAGTCAAGCAATCACAGTATCGTCACCAATAGTGGCAGTGACTACTCCAGCCACAACAGATAGTGGTAGCGGCGGAGGTAGTTTTGGTTGGTTAAGTGTATTAATGCTCGGTCTATTAGGCTACCAGCGTAAACGAGTTTAATCTCTCGTAGCAAACAACAGAAACGCCCATAAGGGCGTTTTTTATTTTGATTACTGAGTTAAGTTTACAAGATGCTGAGTAGCGTTAACCTTAAGTGCTTTGATTGATATAGTCGACAGCCGCAGGCAGAAATATTTCGCTAACAATAAGCTGTGACCCATGCAAGTTAAAGTAACGTCTACGGCCCCACAAGCTGCTAGTAACCTGTTGATTTAAGCTGGTGGCTAAGGCTGCTAAACGGCCACAAGTTTCAAACTGAGCGACTTCAATATTGCCGGGAGTAATATCTGGGCTACTAAACAATAATTCACCTAAAGGCCGAGTGCCAAGGCGAGTAAAATCATTCTGTTGCTCACGAATCTGTTTATCATCAGCATTTTGATAATTAGACGATTGAGTGCCTAAAATAGTTTGTGGGATCAGTGTACGAGCAAATACCCATGGAGTACCGTCAAGGCACAATAAAACCTCGCGAACCCAAACTGGGTTGGTTTGAGCAGGAAATTCATCCGCTAGAGGTTCAAGTAAATGCTCGCCTAACACTTTTACTTCAAAGAGTGTGCAGTGTGTCCTGAGGCGTTGGGTCAAACTTCCGGTTGCTAATAGCCACTCTTTAAGTTGGCTATGAGGCAATGAATCGATTTTTTGTGGCGAAAACCAATGAATTGATTCACCATAAGGAAAGCTAATACTGGTCACGTTCATCTAAAACTCGTTACAATATATCTCAACGGCAGTAGTCTATCATGTCAAAGATGAGCAAACACTCCTAGGGAGTGGGCAGTATGGCTTATTTAATTAACGTTCCACATTGAAAAGGTGCCTCTCACTATGAAAAAATTGGTTTCAACGTTAGTTATGCTGTGTTGTTTCGCATTTAATGTCCATGCTGCTGATGAACCAGCTGTCGAAGATTATGCTTATTACGGCTTCGAGCCTGATATTGTTACTAACTATATTTCTAACCGTAAAAAGTTAGGCTTTGTTAAAATCAGTGTCGAATTAATGGTAAAAGACCCGAACGATTTGATGAGTTTAGAGCATCACGATCCTTTGTTACGCTCAGCCATTGTTGAAATTTTGGGTAATCAGTCAGAGGAAAAGGTTAAGTCCTTATCTGGGCGTGAAGAGATCCGCCGTGAATGCTATGAGACGGTCAATCGCCTTATGGAACAAGAAGTTGGTCGCTCTATTGTGGTTAACTTATTATTTACTAAATATTTATACGATTAATGACCCGCTCAATAACGCCACCGATGCGAGCCAAGCATAATACAGGTAAGCGCTCGCCAAGCCGATCTGCGACCAAGGTTAATCCTGTTTCAGAAAAGCCCAACAAGCCGGTGTTATCAAAAGCATTGCATCCGCGTAATGCTCATCTACAGGGTTATGACTTTGCTGCGTTGATCATTGCAATGCCAGCGTTAGCCACTTTTGTGCGGCCAAACCCTTACGGTAATCCTTCTATAGATTTTGCTGACCCTAAAGCGGTAAAAAGCCTCAATGCAGCATTATTGTTGAGCGAATATCACATTAACGGTTGGGACATTCCTGAAGGATATTTGTGCCCGCCAGTACCTGGGCGAGTGGACTACTTGCATTACATTGCTGATTTATTAGCGGTTAATGGCAACGTAGTTAAAGGAGCTGGTATTCGAGGGTTAGATATCGGCACGGGAGCAAATGGTATTTACCCGTTACTGGGTATTCAAGCCTACGGTTGGCAATTTGTGGCATCGGATATTGATCCCGTCTCTATCGACAATGTCGCTAAAATTGCCCAGCAAAATATCCAGATTGCCACTCATTTACAGTTAAGGTTACAGCCGCAACCTGAGCATGTATTTAAGAATATTATCGCTGCAGATGAATATTTTGATGTCACTTTGTGCAATCCACCGTTTCATGGCTCACTTGCTGAAGCTTCAGAAGGTTCATTACGAAAAGTCAAAAATCTAGCTAAAAACCAGCAACAGAAACATGGTCAGCAATCGCGTAAGTTAGTGGTTAGCCAAGCTAAACCAACACTTAATTTTGGTGGTCAAAAAGCCGAGTTATGGTGTGATGGTGGTGAGCAAAAATTCTTAGCCAACATGATCAAGCAAAGCCATGATTATGCTAACCAAGTGCTATGGTTTACGTCACTCGTGTCAAAATCAGACAATCTCAAACCTTGTTATCAATTACTTAAACAGCTTAATGCTGTGGAAGTAAAAACTATTGAGATGACACAAGGTAATAAAGCGACCCGTATTTTAGCGTGGAGCTTTTTAACCCCAGAAATACGCCAACAATGGGCCACATTACGTCCTTAATCTTTAGTAGCATCAAACTCTATCGTTTCACTGCCGTGATACACCAAAAAATGTCGTCCTTTGGCGCGAGCTATCAAGGTAATGCCCATCTGTTTAGCCAAATCTAAGCCCATTTGGGTAACACCACTGCGTGACAACAATACCGGTATGCCCATTTTGGCGACTTTGATAACCATTTCTGATGTTAACCGACCTGTAGTGTAGAAAATCTTATCGTGGCCCGATTGCTGATCCAACCACATATCTCCCGCCAACGTATCTACGGCATTGTGGCGGCCAACATCTTCAACGAATGCTAAAATCTGTTCGTCTTGGCATATTCCGCAACCATGCACCGCTCCGGCATTTTTGTAAGTTTCATTATAAGCATTGATATTGCCGAGTAAGGCATAAATAGTAGATTGTTTTAGTGATGGAGTGGGTAAATCAATCTCATCCAAGCCTTGTAAAAATCCACCATAAACAGTGCCTTGGCCACAACCGGATGTCACCGTTTTTTCGGCCAACTTCTGCTCAATATCTTCAGAAATTTCTTGGGTAATTACCGCAGCAGAACTGACTTCCCAATCAACAATAACCGACTCTAATAAACTTAACTCGCTTATAAACCCTTGGTTTTTTAAGTAGCCAATAGTGAGAGACTCTGGTTTAGCCCCCAATGTCATTAAGGTTACGATAGGACGCCAGTTTAAGTAGACGGTTAATGGGCGTTCACAGGCGACAAATTTATCGACGATTTGGCCTTGTTCGTTGATGGCTTTAACTGCAATGGTGAGCGGTACCTGAGTATTAGTTTTCACGAACTTTATTGCATTGCGCTGCAAAGATGTGGCTGAAACAGATTGAGTCATAAGCGAGATAGCCTCTTAGTGGGTCATTCATAAATGGTAAGAATAGGCAGCGTTTGCCTGCTTCAACACCTGATGAGCATAGCAATTATTATTCCCTAAACTACAAACAACTAGCCTAAGCGTGATCTGGCGCAAATCTTCACAAATTCCATGCATTTGGCGCGTATTAATGTCCCACCTAAAATTGCACTGTGGACATATTGTCCTATTCTTAAGGGAGATTTCGGGATCTAGTTCAAAGTTAATTTTACTTTTTAGTTGGCATCATTTTTGCTCCTATTTTAATTATAAACGAATCAATCAAGTGTATTTCAATACACATATTCATGTCAGAGGTAAGCATTACCATGCAACACACCGACACGATTTGGCCAATGTATGTTTCATTGAAAAAGGTTCAAACCCAAGTAGGCCGCTGGACATCAGTTCGCTGGGAGCTCGACCAAATGGTTCCAGCAACACAGCCACAGCCAGACAATGCTGTTTTGGTGCCTCTGGAATTATACAAAGATCAACGTGGTAGTTATCGCATCAATCTTGATATGGACAATGCGACACTTTTTATTGTGTGCGACGAATTAATTGATGGCACATGGGTTCCAGCGATGATATCTGCCGACCAACATGTCAGTGCCGGTTGTCTTGAGTCAGATACACCAGTGCTCAACATTCCAATGCCTAGCGCAATTGCCTGTTGGATAGAGGCATTCATTACTCGTCACGGCGAAGTGGAAATCAGTGCCCATAGACGCAAGCATGTTAACCGTCGTAAAAATGAAGGGCCGAGCGCTAACCGCTCTGGAAAAATGCAATGAACGATAAAGCAGAAGGTCTTCTTAACCGTTGGGAAATTCGGCGTCAGCGGGTTGCTGAAGAGGCTCAGCAAGAAGAGTTATTGCAACAGGCACAAGAAAAGCCTGATGACTTCAACATACTAACAGCTGAATCACCTCAAGACGTTAGCGAAATTGATGCTGATGAGGTGGCAGAGCCCGAAGCATTACCAGACCCAAGTACAATTGAAGTAGGTGGCAGTTTTGCCCGTTTTATGGCCAAAAGTGTCGACCCAACCACTAAAGCTGCTGCGCTGCGAGCGTTATGGAAACAGCCGCAATATGGTCATATCGATGGGTTACTTGAATATGCGCTGGATTATACCAATCAACCGCTATTGTCAGCGGAAGTATCCGCCGAGCTGGCCAGTAAAGTATTTCGATATGTCATTGAAAAAGAAAAGCCTGAGCCAGAGATTGATGCTGACTTAGCGCAAACGGAATTAGATGAACAAACTGAATTAGTACCAACCGAATTAGCTGAACAAACCGAAGAAACCGACTCGATAGCCGAAGAGGACTCAATCGATTTAGCCGATAATGATGCAACAACGATTGAGACGTTATCTCCAGCAGAACAACCGCTTTACCAGAATGATGATCTGCTAAAGCAAGCTGTCGCCAGTGATGAGGCGAAAGCGTAATAACGACAGTCACCAGATGAATGTGACACTCATAACAACCGTTATTTACAGATTTAGAGCAAGTTTATGTCAATTAACAACGTGCAATAAGCGTGAACAGTGAACCGAGCTGTCACTGTTAATGAGGTATAAAAACCGATAATTGGGAACGCAATGAGTATAAGAAAAAACCAGCCACAGCTGAAACAAGCACGACAACAGGTGATGGCGAATACGCAGATTTTGCAAAATTTAATTCCGCCCACTGTTAGTTATACCACCCAGGGGCATGTGCTTATAATTGGGCCTGAAGATCTGGCGCGTTTAGCTGCGGACAAATTGTCCACTATGGCAAGCCGAGTCATTTTAGCCAATGAGGCTATCACTAACCAAGATGAAACTCACCTTGAAGCGGTGATGAATGCGGCTACTGATGTCGAAAGTTATTACAATAAATTAGCCAGCGTAAAAGGTTTTTTAGGCCAGTTTCAGGTCAAAGTTGAAAGTGAAAGCGGTATTACAGAATTAAGTGTGGTATCCATTCGCCAAGCACACTTTGATATTGTGCTCGATTTAAGCCACAACCCATGTATTAACCTTGAAATGCTTCCTCCTGGTTACTTTTATGTTGGCCAAGACAGCGATTTACTTGCCGATGCGATTGCCAGTATTCCAGAGTTAATCGGTCAGTTTGATAAACCACGTTATGTCAGGGTTAACAGCGATATTTGTGCCCATGATAAGCACGGATTAAACGGGTGTAATCGTTGTTTAAACTTTTGCCCTGCAGATGCCATTAGTAGCATCGCCCATAAAATTGAAATTGACCCTTATCTTTGTCATGGCGCAGGCAGCTGTACTAATGCATGCCCAACTGGGGCGCTAAGCTATGACTTACCAACCCCAGCCTCACTGCATACTTACCTCGAAAAGCTAATTAGTCGTTATCGTCAAGAAGCGCAAACAGCTCCAGTGATATTATTTCATGACAATGAAGCTGGCGCAGAATGGATTAACGAGCAGTTAAGTGGTGACGTGTTACCTGTTGCAATGGAAGAAATCACTGTAGCAAGTATTGATCATTGGTTGGCTGCATTAGCCAATGGTGCACGCGAAATTTTAATTCTACACACTCCGGTTACGGCACCAACATTACTGCAAATGTTGAAAGGTGAGTCTACATTAGCGAATCGCATACTCGACCAAATGGGGCAGCCACAACGGATTCGTTTAATTACACCGTCAGAGTTAACCCAGTTAGATGACGCGCTAGCCGTTAGCTTAGCTTGGCCAGTAATCATGCCGATGACTTTGAACCCTATCGAACCTAACACCAATGTAAAACGCAGTACTATGTTCCAAGCAATTGACCATCTTAACGGTCAAGCTGCAGGTGTTGATGACGTGTTAACCATGGCGAATATTCCCTACGGTATGGTTAGCATCAACAGTGACAAGTGCACATTATGCTTGTCGTGTGTGGCAACGTGTCCAACCCAAGCGTTAAAGGATGGCGGCGACGCTCCTGCTCTTAAGTTTGTTGAGCAAGATTGCGTCCAATGCGGTTTATGTGAAGCTGCCTGTCCCGAAAACGTCATTAGTTTACTACCTCAAATCAACTTCAATCAGTCTACAAGACAACAAGTTCAAGTATTAAAACATGAGCCTCCGTTTGAATGTATTCGATGTGGTAGTGAATTTGCCACCCAATCAATGGTGAAAAAAATAATTGAGATGGTGGGTGAACATAGTGCGTTTAGCGCCAATATTGAACGTTTGAAAATGTGTGGCGATTGCCGTGTAAAAGACATGTTTGAAGACTTCCTTGACGATCCAGAAAAGCAATTGCAATAAGAGATCTCCTATGACAGAAGCAGGAAGACAAGTAAGTGAGAATGATCAGTTAAGAGCCGATATATATCAGTTGCTGGCTGCGTTATTTCGTCGCCAACCTAATACTGAATTATTACAGTTCTTAGCAGGTTTAGAGGTAGAGGCCGAGGATGGCAATACCATGAGTCAAGCATGGAATGCGTTAAAACTGGCGGCAGAAAATAGTGATACCAATACTTTAGAAGATGAATACTTTGCCATCTTCTTAGGTGTCGGCAGTGGTGAGATCATGCCTTATGGCAGCTGGTTCATGACCGGCTCTTTAATGGATAAACCCTTAGCGGCATTGCGTAGTGACCTGATGCTACTAGGCTTTGAACGTGAAGATAATGTAAAAGAACCAGAAGACCATGTCGCGGCATTATGCGAAGTCATGGGCTGCTTAATTTTGGAAGCACCAGGTTACCGTCAATTAGCGTTTTATCAACGCCATATTGGCAGTTGGATTTTACGTTTTTGCGATAATTTGGCTAAAACACCTAGTGCCAATTTTTACCTAAATGTCGCGCAATTAGCTAAAGCATTTTTTACCGCTGAAGCCAATGAATTTGAACAACTGAGTTTGGATATTCCGGTGAATTGTCCAGGTAGTGCTGACTTAGATCCGCTTGAAGAAGAGGTTGTACAAATTAACTAAATTGGATGACGGCTTATTCAGCCTCATCTTTAATATCAACAAGGAGACCATATGAAAAAGCAAGCTTCCGACATGGGTCGTCGTCAAATGCTCAAAGCATTAGCGCTCGGCAGTGCGGCAGGTGCTGTGGCCAGTGTCAGTGCACCTGCACTTGCGCAAGTCACTAAACCGTCTACAGAAGAGCCTACGGGTAATAACTATCGCGAAACAGAGCATATTCGCAATTACTATGCTTCGTTAAGCAAATAACAAAGGAGAGTGTGTGATGCGATTAACCCGCAAAACAGACACGGCCGCCAAAGCTGAAAAGTCAGGCCTAGGTCTTAACCGACGTCAATTCCTCAAGTCTGCCAGTTTGGCGACCGGTGGTATTGCAGCGGCTTCAATGCTTGGCGCAGGTATGATGCGTAAAGCTGAAGCTAAAGATGTACCGCACAACGCACCTACAGAAATAAAACGGACGATTTGTTCACATTGTTCAGTAGGTTGTGGTGTTTATGCTGAAGTTCAAAATGGTGTATGGACAGGGCAAGAGCCTGCGTTCGATCATCCATTTAACCAAGGTGGACACTGTGCTAAAGGCGCAGCATTACGTGAGCATGGTCATGGTGAAAAACGCTTAAAATACCCAATGAAGCTAGAAGGTGGTAAATGGAAGCGTCTATCATGGGATCAAGCCATCAATGAAGTGGGCGACAAAATGGAGTCGATTCGTCAAGAGTCTGGTCCTGATTCAGTTTACTTTATGGGTAGTGCTAAATTTTCAAACGAACAAGCTTATATGTATCGCAAATTAGCAGCAATGTGGGGCACTAACAACGTCGATCACTCAGCTCGTATTTGTCACTCTACCACGGTAGCCGGTGTTGCAAACACTTGGGGCTACGGTGCGCAAACTAACTCGTTTAACGACATCCGCAATTCAAAATGCATGATGTTTATTGGATCTAACCCATGTGAAGCTCACCCAGTGGCGATGCAACACATTTTAATTGGTAAAGAACGCGGTGCCAAAATCATCGTAGTCGATCCACGTTTTACCCGTACAGCGGCTAAATCTGATGAATATGTCCATATTCGCCCAGGTACTGACATTCCATTTATTTATGGTCTGTTATGGCACATTTTCGAAAACGGCTGGCAGGATGATTCATTCATTTCTCAACGTGTATACGGCATGGAACGTATCAAAGAAGAAGTGAAAAAATACACTCCAGAAGAAGTCGAACACATTGCCGGTGTGCCAAAAGCACAAATGTACCGTGTTGCGAAAATGATGGCAGAAACTAAGCCTGGTACTATCGTTTGGTGTATGGGTGGTACTCAGCATCATATTGGTAATGCTAATACTCGCGCGTACTGTATTTTACAGCTTGCCCTTGGCAACATGGGTATAGAAGGCGGCGGAACCAACATTTTCCGTGGTCACGATAACGTACAGGGTGCGACTGACTTTGGTTTGTTATTTGATAACTTACCAGGTTATTACGGCTTAACCTCTGGAGCATGGGATCACTGGGCTAATGTGTGGGACCTTGAACCAAAGTGGGTTTCTGAGCGTTTTGATCAAGGTGAATACTTAGGTCAATCGCCACAAACATCAGCCGGTATTCCTTGTTCGCGTTGGCACGATGGTGTGTTAGAAGACAAAACCAAGATTGCCCAAAAAGACAATATTCGTCTGGGATTCTTTTGGGGTCAGTCAGTTAACACCGAAACCCGTGGTCGCGAAGTACGTGAAGCACTGAATAAAATGGATACCATTGTAGTCGTCGATCCATTTCCAACTATGGCAGCTGTAATGCACGAGCGCCAAGATGGAGTGTATTTATTACCCGCGGCAACTCAGTTTGAAACGTATGGTTCAGTGTCTGCTTCAAACCGTTCACTACAGTGGCGTACGCAAGTTATCGAACCATTATTTGAGTCATTACCTGATCACACCATCATGTATAAACTGGCCAAAAAATGGGGCGTTGCGGACCAATTCTGTAAGCACATCAAGGTTAATGGCGATGAGCCATTAGTTGAAGATATCACCCGTGAATTTAACACAGGTATGTGGACTATTGGTTATACAGGCCAAAGCCCGGAGCGTTTGAAAATGCACCAAGAAAACTGGGGCACATTCGACGTTAACTCACTTGAAGCACCTGGCGGCCCAGCTAAAGGCGAAACCTATGGTTTACCTTGGCCATGTTGGGGCACACCTGAAAACAAGCATCCGGGCACGCAAATTTTGTATCGCACCGGACGTGAAGTGAAAGACGGTGGTGGTAACTTCCGTGCACGTTATGGTGTTGAGCATGAAGGTAATAACATACTTGCTGAAGGCTCTTTCTCTAAAGGATCTGAAATTGAAGATGGTTACCCAGAGTTTACTGCAGACATGCTTAAGCAGCTTGGCTGGTGGGACGACCTAACAGCAGAAGAAAAAGTCAAAGCTGAAGGCAAAAACTGGAAAACTGATATCTCTGGCGGTATTCAACGTGTAGCAATTAAGCATGGTTGTATTCCTTACGGTAACGCTAAAGCGCGTTGTATCGTGTGGAACTTCCCTGACGACATTCCATTACATCGTGAACCGTTATACACCCCTCGTCGTGACTTAGTGGCTAAATACCCTACTTATGAAGACCGTATGGTGGCTCGTCTACCAACGCTTTATAAAACCATTCAAGACAAGGATTTTGCTACCGACTACCCACTAGCAGTAACAACCGGACGTTTGGTTGAATACGAAGGTGGTGGTGAAGAAACCCGTTGTAACCCTTGGCTTGCTGAACTACAGCAAGAAATGTTTATCGAGATCAATCCAGCTGATGCTGCAGATCGCGGTTTACGTGACGGCGATGACGTATTTGTTCACAGTCCAGAAGGTGCCAAAATTACCGTTAAGGCAATGGTTACACCACGTGTTATAGCGGGTGAATGTTTTATGCCATACCACTTTGCAGGCGTATTTGAAGGCAAGAGTTTAGCCAAAAACTACCCTGAAGGAACCGTTCCTTATGTGATTGGCGAATCTGCCAATACCGTAATGACCTATGGTTATGATGTCGTAACGCAAATGCAAGAGACCAAGTCTAGCTTGTGTCAAATAAGCAAAGCCTAAACACTTGATGAGGAGATAAGCCATTATGGCAGTCATGAAATTTCTGTGTGACACCAAACGCTGCATCGAGTGTAACGGTTGCGTCACAGCATGTAAAAACGAAAACGACTCTGCTTTAGAGTGGGGTATTCAGCGTCGCCGAGTGGTAACGCTTAATGATGGTGAACCAGGAGAAGCGTCAATCTCAGTAGCATGTATGCATTGTACCGATGCACCATGTATGGCTGTATGTCCGGCCGACTGTTTCTACCGTACCGAAGACGGCATTGTGCTACATAACAAAGATACCTGTATCGGTTGTGGCTATTGCTTCTATGCTTGCCCATTTGGTGCACCGCAGTTCCCTAAAAAGTCTGCATTTGGTAGCCGTGGCAAAATGGATAAGTGTACTTTCTGTGCTGGTGGCCCAGAAGAAGATCATTCAGAAGCCGAGCGTCTAAAATACGGTTCAAACCGTATTGCTGAAGGCAAATTACCAATGTGTGCTGAGCTTTGTTCAACTAAAGCATTGTTGGCTGGTGATGCAGGCATAGTGTCTGACATTTACCGTCAGCGTATGGCGGCACGCGGTAATCCAAATGTGATTTGGGGCTACAATCCTAAAACAGGCGAAATGATCTAACCCAGAGCAATGGCTGCGAAAGTTTTCGCAGTCATATAAGGAGTGACAATGTTAACTTTAACGTTAAACAAATCACTGCGCAGGATGTTTGCTCTGTTGGTTCTGTGTATGGGATTGGGGTTGGTTACATCAATGGTGTATGCCGCTGATGGACAATCAAGTCAGCAACAAGCAAAGTCTAAAACCAGTGATGCAGATCTCTGGCGCGCAGTAAAAGCCGGCGAACCTGGATACAGTACAGACAAAGGCCTTGATGCTGATGTGCTGATAAATGTAGCTGGTAATGAAGGCAAGGAGTTGCGAAATACCTATTTAAAACCCGCACTAGGCTTAGCCGTTGTCGGCGTTTTTGCAGCCTTTTTAGTGTTTTACTTAGTTAATGGTCCATCAAAACTGAGTAAAGGCTTTTCGGGAAAAATGGTACTTCGTTGGAACAAAAGTGATCTCTGGTTACATTGGATTATGGCAATTTCATGCCTAACCATGATGCTAACCGGTTTAATCATTATGCTCGGACGCCATTTCTTAGCCCCTTATGTCGGTGACGGTATTTGGGCTGGGATCATCGCCTTTAGCAAGTTTGCCCATGACTGGTCTAGCCCCATTTTTATGGTGTCTTGGCTGTTGTGTGTTATCAAATGGATGCCACTACAAACCTTCAAAATGTATGACTTGAAATGGTTTTTAGTGGTGGGTGGCTACATTAATTTTGGCCCGTTTAAAGGCAAGCATCCAGACAGTGGATTTGCTAACGCGGGTGAAAAAATGTGGTTCTGGACTTTAGCTATTTTTGGTCTAAGCATCAGCATAACCGGCATAATGCTAGTGTTTCCAACACTAGATTTACCGCGCGAACTGTCAATGATCGCTTTACTTGTTCATGGCTTAAGTGCGACGATTTTAATCGCATTTACCATTGTACATATTTGGATGGCGACCGTACTCAGTGAAGGCGGTATGGAGTGTATGGTATCTGGCTATTGCGACGAAAACTGGGCTTCGCAACACCACAATGTGTGGTACGACGAAATCAAAGCCGATGGCAGCTTAAAATACAAAGAGTAACCCTGCTTCCTGGTGTTAATGCACCAAGTTGATGGCAGAGATAAAACACCTTGTTGGGTAACTAACAAGGTGTTTTTTTATTGCTGCTGGAACATTAATAAGTTTTAGGATGCAGGTAATGAGTCGAATTGATTGCAGTAGATGATGGCGGTTTAATTTGAATCACTGTTCAAACTCAGTTAGTGTGCAGGATATTATTAAATTATCCAGATAACCAGCCATTCTGCAGGCTCGTTATATGAAGAACTAAAAGACAAACAATGGTAGCCATTTTACGAAATATCCAATTTTTACTCTTTGCCTTTATTTTGGTAGGTTGCTCTACTATTCAACCTGGTGCTGATAGCAATAGGATAGGCTTCACTGAGTCTGGCCAAGCTTCGTACTATAGTGATAGGCATCAAAACAACAAAACTGCTAGCGGTGATATCTATCAACATAATCAAAAAACTGCTGCTCATAAAACGCTACCATTTGGCTCTAATGTAAAAGTGACCAATACCAAAAATGGTAAGAGTGTTATCGTTAAAATTAATGATCGTGGTCCGTTTGTTAAAGGACGCATCATTGATCTTTCAAAGTCTGCTTTCACCAGCATAGGCAATATATCGACAGGTTTAATTAACGTTAACATTGAAGTCGTCCGCTAGTACTTTGCTATGCCGCTATATAGGTTGCTGACTCGGCATCGAAGAGAATTCTAGCATAATGACCAAATGGCTGTATCTGTGTAGTTTACAGACTAATATTTAGCATACTGTTTGGTTTTACTTTTGTTAGCTGAGCTTTTATAAGAGGCCGGTTTCTAGCAAGCCATTGTTTAAAATTAATTTTGTGAGTCGTGAAATTAACTCAATTAAACAACTATTCGGAAGTGTTGCTAAAGATATGATCGAGATTGAATATTCTATAGGTGAATTAGAAACGTCGATGCTTGTTGTCGAGGAACACCATTTTTACCTTATTACAAAGGAATGGATAAAGGCTGTAGAGCTGAATGTGGGTGACCAAATATTAGCTTGCAGTGATGCTATCGCTAAAATAGAAACCATAAATAAAGTTGAAGGTTCAGCCCATTACCGCGACTTAAAAATAAGCCATAATCATAATTATTTTGTGACCACAGCGCGCCCAGGATTTCATGACACTCTCTGTGAGAGATCCCCAATAGATAAGCTTGAGCGTATTGCTTACGAGCTGGCGAATAGGCCCTCGAATTTCCCCGATGGTAAGCCAACCGGACACCACGGTGGCCCTTGGGTCGCGGCGAAATTTTTGCACAGCGATCCCAGCAAAGAAGCCATAGGCTGGGGCCGTGCCGATGACAGCATGTGCGCTGAAGATGCCGCTGTAAGTGATTTGAGACAAAAAGTGGGTGATCTTAGTGGTGTTATTGGAGGATTGCATCGAGGCAATGTAAGTATTTCACATGCATACTTGAGGAAATATACTAAGAAAGGCCGCTTTGTGAATAAAATGAGCCCTTGTGTTTACTGTCGTGATAATTATGGCAGCGCGCTAAATGACTCCACTGAAGGGGTGAGTAATTTGCCTAAAGACGGTCGTGACTATTTGCCGCCACGAGATAAATAACTCTCAGCTACATTTTTCCCATCATTTATGAAGTCTACAAAGTCATTTTTTGCTTAATTAACCTGAGACTTAAGCCATAAGCCGTGTTCGCTGTTTTGAACAGGTTTGCGTTAAGCAAGTATTGTCGAATAAGCGCGTTAAGTTGATTTGCAACTAGCGGCCTTTTACTTCAAATTAGTTGTAAGTGCTTTTTAAGTTTGAAAGCATAACCGCAGAGTTAGCTTACTGCACCGCTAAGGGGGTTATTTGATTATTTCAGAGTCACATAAAAAAGAGCTTTTAGTCGCTAAATCACTATTAGAAAACCCTGGTCTCGCAGTAAAAATAACCAATTTTATCGGCACTCCTATTGAAAAAGGGTTAGCGTTATTGCCTGCTAACTGGAATAAAAATATCGCGAAAGTGACAGAGAAATCGCTAATTAAAGCGTCTGAAGCGGCAATATTTACCATGAAAGATATTCCCGGAGAAGAATCGTCTAATCTTTGGCATAAATTAGGCGTAGCGGTTAGTGGCGGTGTAGGTGGTTTTTTTGGGTTAGCAGCAATAGCTGTTGAGCTCCCTATTTCGACATCAATCATGTTGCGCTCTATAGCTGATATCGCTCGTAGTGAAGGTGAGTTAATTACCACTCTAGAAACCAAAATGGCTTGTTTAGAGGTATTTGCTCTTGGAGGCGAAAGTGATTTAGATGATGGTAGTGAATCCGGATATTTTGCAGTAAGAGCTGCTCTGGCAAAATCGGTCTCAGAAGCCGCCGAGTTTATGGTCAAAAAAGGTATTACCGATGAAGCCGCGCCTATTTTAGTTAAACTTATTACCAAAATAGCAGAAAAATTTGGTGTTCAAGTGACTCAAAAAGCAGCTGCGCAAGCTGTACCTGCTATCGGTGCCGCAGGCGGTGCAATAATCAATACTTTGTTTATTGATCACTTCCAAGATATGGCGCGAGGTCATTTTATTGTTAGAAAATTAGAGCGTATATATGGGTACGAAACAGTAAAGAACGCTTATCATTCGTTACCCAAGAATGGTAATAAATAATTTTCGATGAGTTTTTCAACGATTCTGATTTGGATTTACTTATCTCATCAGTTAATCAGAGCGGAGATAAATAAGCATAATCTCGCAGTACATGATTAATACAATATCAACATACGATTAATACATCATCTACAAAAACATGTTTTTTAGCCATTTTCGGGACATTAGCGTTTGTTGAATTGATGATATAAAACATCTATTATTTATACACTTAAATGGGACTTCACGCTAGATTTAAGCTAAGGAAGGATATCAATATGACACAACATGGATCTGATCAGGCCGAAAACACCAAGTCGTCAATAACCAATGATAGAAAGTCTGATGACAAGGTTGAAAAGCATGAAGTGCGCGAGAGCGAGCCTACGCAACAAGAGATATCGCTGACAGGCTCTGAGCGTGAAGCTGTGATTGAGCATGGCAGTCTTTCATCCCTTACGGTTTATTCTATTATTATGCGTGAAGGTCAGGAAGAACTAGAGCGGCCGCTTATGTCGTTGTGGTGGTCCGGAATAGCTGCAGGTATAGGCATTTCAGCATCTGTTTTGGCCGAAGGTATTATCCGTAGCAACATCGGTTCCGATCACCCTTATTTATCTATTATAGAAAGTCTTGGTTACACTTTCGGTTTTGTACTGGTCATTTTAGCAAGACTACAATTGTTTACTGAGAACACCATAACAGTTGTGTTGCCGCTACTCGCTAATACTACACAACGTCGTCTTGTTTGCACCGCTCGCTTATGGGGAATTGTGTTAGCCGCAAACTTTGTGGGCACATTTTTTACGGCAGCAATTGTTGTGCACGGCAACATTCTGACAGAAGACATCCTTAGCGCTATCCTCCAGATATCTCGTCATGTTGCAGAGTTGACGCCTTCAGAGACATTAATGCGTGGCATTCCAGCGGGCTTTTTTATTGCCGCATTGGTGTGGATGCTGCCTTCGGCGAAAGGATCTGAAGTGTTGGTCATAATTATGTTTACATGGCTTATTGCTGCTGGTGAGTTTACCCATGTTATTGCGGGGTCTAATGAGATATTTAGCCTAGTGCTAAATGGCGAAATGAATTTTTTCACTGCGTTGTCACATCATATTGGCCCCATGCTAATAGGTAACATCATTGGCGGTACAGGACTATTTGCGATGCTGGCTTATGGGCAAGTCCGACAAGAAATGTAGGTATCCTGTTGAAAAGATAGATGTTGTTTTAAATCAAAATGGCTGTCATGGTGCAGTTTGTTGTTGATGTATAATTTATTTGAATGAGAGTGATATGAAGAAATTTGGTTTGGTATTAATAACTTTATTTGCTGTGGTATCACAGGCATTTGCTGCAAATCCGGTTAAGTATAATAAAGAGTTAGATGGGTTTGATTATCCCTTTGACGTTAAGACATTTAATGTTAACTCGCAAAATAAAGATTTAAAAATGCGTTATATGGATATTGGCGATAAAAACGCAGACAAAGTCATCGTGTTGTTGCACGGTAAAAATTTCTCCGGCTATTATTGGGAAAGGGTTGCTAAGGATTTACTTAAAAACAATTACCGAGTCATCATTCCGGACCAAATTGGCTTTGGTAAGTCTTCAAAACCCGATTTTTACCAATACAGCTTTGGGCAGCTAGCGCTCAATACCAAGTTGTTATTGGATAGCTTACACATCAAAAAATTTGATCTGGTTGGTCATTCAATGGGCGGGATGTTAGCGACCACACTTGCGGCTAATTATTCTAATGCGGTTAATAAATTGATTCTAATTAATCCCATTGGTTTGGAGGATTACAGCAAATATGTTGAATTCAAAGACGTTAACTTTTTCTATAAAAATGAACTTGCTAAAACACTCGATAAAGCAAGGGATTATCAAAAAGCAAACTACTATGACGGCAAATGGTCCAGCGAATACGAGCAACTGTTAGTGCCTGTGAAAGGGATGCTTGCTGGGGATGACTGGCAAGTTATTGCTTGGAATAACGCGTTAACTTATGGTCCTATTTTCTCAGAGAATATAGTAGATAGATTTTCGCAGATCACCAATAAAACCGTACTTATTATTGGTACTAGAGATAAAACTGGCCCTGGTAAAGGTTGGTTAAAAGAAGGCGTGACCAGAACGTTAGGTGATTATAAAAATTTGGGTGTTGATACTCAGAAGCTAATTAAAGGCTCAGTACTGATTGAGTTGGATGGGTTGGGCCATATGCCCCAGTTCGAAAACTATGATGTTTTTATAACAGCATTTCATCAGGCTATTGAGCAATAATAAACATATAACCTAGCCAAAGTTATTACGATGTTCGTTACACTCGTCATTACCCGAAAGGGTTTCATTATTTCATGGTGATGACCTGTTATAGCTGGTTGCAACAGCGTTTACCTTTAAAGGATTAAATCATGTCTTTGCTGCTAACCGTTATAGCATCAACATTGCTTGCTGGTTTGGCTATGCCTTTAGGCGCCATCATTGCCCGTTTTGAAAAAGTGGGTAATGAGTGGATTGAACTGGAATTCAGACACAGTGTCATGGCATTTGGCGGTGGAGCATTATTGTCTGCTGTTGCTTTAGTGTTAGTGCCAGAAGGGATAGCACATCTTAATCCATTACCTGCTTGTATTTGGTTTATGGTGGGTGGGCTTAGCTTCATGGCCCTTGATATTTACCTTAATAAAATAGATACCCCTGCCACTCAACTTGCTGCAATGCTGTCAGATTTTATTCCTGAATCTATCGCGCTAGGTGCGGCTTTCGCAACCGGAAGTAACAATGCATTTTTACTGGCGGCGTTAATCGCGTTACAAAATGTGCCGGAAGGTTTTAATGCCTACCGAGAATTAAATGCCTCTTCTGCATATAAGCCCCAAAAAATTATTATCATGTTTTGTCTGATGGCAGTGTTAGGCCCTATCGCTGCAATGTGTGGTTATTTGTGGTTATCAGAGTCCCCAGAAATTATTGCTGCAGTGATGCTTTTCGCATCGGGCGGTATTCTTTACTCCATATTTCAAGATTTGGCTCCTCAGGTAAAATTAGAAAAACGTTGGGCACCGCCAATGGGGGCTGTGTTTGGATTTTGCCTTGGTATGTTGGGATTAATGTTAACTTCGCCATGATCACAGTGCCACTTCGTAGTGCTAAATAATTCTGCAAGTATCAATGTCGTTATCAGGGAATAAAAAATAAATGGATTACAGTCACTTATCTTATCTGCATTTAGTCACAGTCGTTCCAGCATTTTTCATTGGCAGTTATTTACTTGTTGTTCGAAAAGGTACTGCTAAACACAAAGCACTAGGCAAAATTTATATGGTGCTGATGTTGTTTACTGCCATTGTGTCATTGTTTATGCCTGCTCAACTTGGTGCAAGTTTTTTGAATCACTTTGGCTATATTCATTTGTTAAGTCTTCTAACGCTTTACGCGGTTCCTGCTGGCTATTTTTATATTAAAAAAGGCAATGTGCGAGGACACAAACGAAGCATGATTATATTGTATTGTGGTGGCCTCATTGTCGCGGGTACCTTTGCTTTTATGCCGGGTAGATTATTGCATGATTGGATTTTTAGCTAATTGGTTGATTGACTGTAATACGCTTTTAAACTTTATTATCCATGGTAAGTTTAGCTCTTAAGTGGATGACATGGTTTAACCTAAACGTTAAAAACAATGCACACATGGTGGACTTATGAAATACCAATTTGGTTCAGGAACGGTATCAGATGTTTTGGATGTCTTAGCATTAACACCAGAGTTTGAAAATGTCATATGTGCAGACTCTATTGGCAACAGATTGGCTGGGAGAAACTATTTAATTCTCGTTGCTCGATATGAGGCCAAGCCTGTCGGCTTTAAAGTAGGTTATGAGCTACCTGATGGTCAGTTTTACAGTTGGTTAGGAGGGGTTATTCCTGAACATCGCCAAATGAAAGTGGCCTCTCAATTACGGCTACTTCAAGAGTCATGGGCTATTGAGAATGGTGTTAATTCTATTAAGGTTAAATCCATGAACCAGTTTCCGGCCATGTTGCAGATGCTTATTGCGAGCGGCTATCAAATCTGTGGTTATGAGAATAACGGATCAATTGCCGAGAGTAAGATCGAATTTATTAAATTTTTGCAGCCACAATGAAACAAATAAACAAGCAGCTGTGGGCTAAATTTATTAAGTCGGCGTAAGCCTGCCTTACATGCCATGTTACTAATGCTCGTAACAAATGTGTGTTATTAGGTCAATTAACCTATCAAAAACCATTATGAAAATGCCTAGGTAAATTAGAGGCTGGCGCAATTTACTCAATGGTATGACTTCTGCGCATGATGGTAATAAGTGCTGCCGTGTTTGACTTGCCTCAGGTAGAATGCCGACTCTGAGGTTTTTCTTTTTTTGGATATATTCTAGATGCAAATCAATCGCGTACTTCTGACCGCTGTCGGCAGTGTTTTGTTGGCTATGATAACCATTCAGTCTGGTGCTTCTTTAGCAAAACAACTTTTCCCATTGGTTGGGCCTGAAGGGACTACTGCATTACGTTTAGGTTTTGCAGCAGCCGTACTTTGGGTCGTGTTTCGTCCATGGAGAGCATTACCCAAAGGCCGAGATTGGCAGAGTATAATTATTTATGGTCTGTGTTTAGGTGGGATGAATATCCTGTTTTACTTAGCCATTGAACGGATTCCACTTGGAATAGCTGTAGCATTAGAGTTTACCGGCCCTTTGGCGGTGGCATTGTTTGGGTCTAAACGGAAAAGTGATTTGTTTTGGGTTGCCTGTGCGATAGCGGGTATTTTGCTTCTTATGCCAAGCTTGTCTAGTACACAAGGCCTCGATTTAGTCGGTGCATTAATGGCGTTGGGGGCGGGAGCATGTTGGGCTGGATACATTTTATTTGGCACCCGTACTGGTAAGCAGGCATCAGGCGGTATTACAGTTGCTCTCGGGATGACTGTTGCTGCAGTGGTGTTAGTGCCTGTTGGCGCAATAAGCCAAGGCTTAGCGTTAATTAGTTGGGAAGTGTTGCCTCTTGGCTTATTGGTAGGGGTGCTTTCTAGCGCCTTACCTTATTCTTTGGAAATGATAGCCCTTAGAAACATGCCAACACAGGCCTTTAGCGTGCTAATGAGTCTAGAACCTGCCATCGCCGCATTGGCTGGTTTTGTGATTTTAAGTGAGCAATTAACCTTGCTACAGTGGTCTGCTATTGGTTTGGTGATTATTGCCTCAATAGGCAGTAGTTTCACGCCTAAAAAAGCCGTTGAGATGGGCGTATAAGACTGAGCCGTCGTTTCGTTTTAACTTCTATTTATTGATATTATTAAAAAAGTCAGTGGGGTTATCCACTGACTTTTTTCTCCCTTGTTAACGGCTATTTTATTGCTGCTTCAATGGCTTCATTTCCGCTCTCTGCATTTCTCTTGGGATCGGCTTACCGGGTTTACCTGGCTTGACTGGCTTTAAGTGTTTTTTACTCGACGGTACACAGAACAGCTCTCGTTGATCATTGACTATCTGATCCGGTGCAAATTGGTTATTGATTTCTAGATTGTAGTTTCTCACTTTGCTTTGCTTGATTAAGTCATAACACACCATATGGCGCTTTTCATTTCGAATTTTATACATCTTGTCGTTGTGGATCTTGCTTGAAGGATTACATAACAATACTGGCTTACCCAAAACCGCACGCGTTTTACCAAACTGATCTTCTATCATGATGGTTTCTTCACGAAGAGCATCTCCTTTCTGCACCCCATAACATTGGAAGTGTTCTCCAGGCATATGGACTTCAACCGATGCCGCTTCAACGATATCCCCACAGGCAGCGGTAAATACTGAATAGGTTTTTTTTGCTAGATTACTCGTCGACCAAGCCCAGCGAAAATTATTAGCATTGACATTACTGGCTAGAGGGAAGTTCATCGTTCCCCAGGGTGAGGTGCCTCCCGCGACAGAGCCGGGGAATAAATAGGGAGACGGAGCATTAGATAACGATCCTGCTATCAACGTATTAATTTGGCTCGCATTAGG
>NZ_JACJFI010000360.1 GCF_014164505.1 Shewanella sp. SG41-4
GTGTATTGCCAATGGTGTCGATTCTATGATGGCACTTGATAGCGAAGACTTTGCTTTTTAAGCTAGCCAATCACTTAATTAACTAAAATCGATTGAGATTATCAATAGAAAAAACCGTAGTGACTACCACTGCGGTTTTTTATTGGCTGCGAAGTAACAATACAGATGTAACTCATGCACTGACTGTTTTTCTAATCATTACGGCAAATAATTTCTGTTGAGGACCTTATTTGTTGATCACTATTCGTTACAGATTAGTTAATTCAGTGCTCATCACTTTAGAACCTTATTCGGTTATAGTAATGGCTTCATAACAAAAAAGGGATTAAGCCGATGTCAGGCAAAATGCTCACTTCTGTGATTCCACTACTTGCTCTTATTCCGTTCGCGTCATCAGCGGAATCTTGGGTTGATGTCAGTAATGTATACACCAACAAACAAATTCAGGTAACGAGTCAATTTCAACCCGAAATGGCGAGTTCAATTGGCATTACTGAAACCGATAGTCAATGCAGCAGCATTACTAAGGCACAACAAGATAAGTATATTCGTACTCTTGAAACCAGCAAAAGGACTTTGTTACAAGCGCTTACTACTGAAAAGTCATTGCAGGTTCGTCAAGACCTCAACATTATTATCAACAATATTGATCAGACCATTGCCTCGGGTAAATTAGAAGATAAATACATGTTGCCTTGGGTGGACGTGCCGTTAATTATATTTAGAGGCGTGTCGGCATTATTAGATGACCAAATGTCAGATACACGTAAACAAGCGGCTAATACTCGTTTAGCGTGTTATGTCGGTAAAACGGGTCAACCTGCGTTAACTGAACAAGCCAAAACCTTGTATGAAGCCGCATTAGCCAACAAAAAGTTAATTGGGCCAACAAAAGAAGAAGTTAACCAAGCCCTGGCAAGAACCGATACCTTATTGCAAGGTTTGCAGCAGTTGTTTGAGAAAAATGAATTCATAAAAGCCGATGAGAATCTGTCGCTACTAAAGCAGCAAATTGCAGATTACCGTCAGTGGGCAGAAAAAACCGTTATTCCAACTAGCCGAGATGACTTCCGCTTACCGTCAGAAATATACGCTTTAAAACTCAAAACAGTTGGCATTGATATCGAACCTGAGTTGTTAATTGAACGCGCGAAAGCAAGCTATATGATAACCAAAGCCAACATGCAGGCGTTAGCGCCGTTGGTTGCGCAAAAGTTTAATATGCCATCAAGTGATTATCGCGATGTGATAAAAGCACTTAAAAAAGACTCTTTAGGCAACGATAAGATTGAAGATCATTATCGAGCCATTAATAAAAAACTTGAAGCGTTAATCACTCAGCAAAAAGTGGTCAATTTACCTCAGCGCGACATGATTATGCGATTGGCCAGCGAAGCAGAAGCTGCGGGCAGTCCAGCGCCTCATATGTTGCCGCCACCGTTTATTGGCAATACTGGTGAACAAGGCCAATTTGTACTGACAACCGGTAACCCTGCATTAACGGGGGATGCTGCATACGATGACTTTAATTTTAATGCGGTTGCTTATACATTAAGTGCTCATGAAGGCAGACCTGGTCACGAATTACAATTTGCGGTCATGTTGGAGCAGGGCGTGTCTTTGGCCCGCGTGTATTATGCTTTTAACAGTGTCAACGTTGAAGGTTGGGCACTGTATGCCGAAGCTGAAATGTTACCGTATCTACCTATTGAAGCACAGCTTATTGCACTTCAGCATCGACTATTACGTAACGCTCGCGCCATGTTAGATCCTATGCTGAATTTGGGTCTAACGACAAAAGAGAACGCCTATTCACTATTACTTAATGACGTGGTGTTTTCAGAAGCGGCAGTGAAACAAGAAGTTGATCGATACACCATGAGAATGCCTGGCCAGGCTGGCAGTTACTTTTATGGTTTGTCACGATTGTTAGAAATTCGAGCCGATGTAGAAATTGCCCTCGGTGATAAATTTGATCGTCTAGCGTTTAATAACTTTGTGTTAGAGCAAGGATTAATTCCACCAAACCTAATGGCTGAAGCTGTTAAAGAACGCTTTTTAACTAAAAAATAAAATGTGTTGATATTGATAAAAAATCCCATTTAGTTAAATGGGATTTTTTTATACAAAACTTCTAGTGATTGTTGTATTTTAATGTTGCCGCACTCGCGATTAATTTGCTTACTATTGAAAAGTTACTCATCTGATAGAATCGTAATTAACAACTATTTTTTTGCATATGGTAAACGATTCTGTTTACTGCTTGTGTGGTAACAATCAAGCCCGGTAATCGCTACCGTATCAATGGCTTGTAAATCTATAAACCCATCTGTTTGAACCGCATCATCGTCTACATACACATCTACTATTTCACCAATAACAAACTCAGTACCATTGATGGCTAAATGTTGATGTTCTACTAGTTTAACTGAATATTTTAGGCGGCTTTCTTTTACAAAAGGGGCGCTAAAGTCTGATAGGTATTCAGGGGTTAATCCCGTCGCTTCAAACTCTGATTCACCTTCATCATAACGAGCAGATGTTTGATGAGCTTGCTCATAAATAGATTGATTGACTTGATTAATGGTATACAAGCCGGTTTGTAAAATATTTTCAAAGGTATGACGCGGCACACTATGAGGCCGGATTATCATACCCACTAACGGGGGATTTGCACCGAGATGAATGACCGAGCTCACAATAGATAAATTAGTATTACCTTGTCGATCTTGTGTTCCGATAAGATTTGCACTTTTAAATCCAGACAACGAATTAATAAAATGTGCGCGAGTACGAGTTTCAAGCGCGTCTATGTGCTCTTTAGAAAAATGCATTAAAAGTCCTTAACACTTAGTAGTGCAACCTTATCAATCAAATTAGTAGGTTCATCAATTAGATCTACATGTGGAATATAGTACGTCAATGTGTATTCTGTGGAGTCTAGACCATAAATCGTTTCATCTGATTGTGTTTTCGCTTGTAAATGACTCAGTATCCTTATGTTGTAACCAACTGATATTAAAGTTAAATAAATTAAACCAAGATACTTAAAATATGCTTTTTTCATGTTAGTTTGTTTCTAGCTACTGTATTTCGATACTGCGCAGTGGTCAATTGCCTTGATAAAAAACCATCATGTAACTCATGTAATCGCTTTAATTATTTAATC
>NZ_JACJFI010000361.1 GCF_014164505.1 Shewanella sp. SG41-4
TAAAAAGTAATCGCTTGACCAGATGCAGAACTTAATTGAGCTATCGCATTCTCTACAGTGTAAGGCTTACCGATAATTTGACCATTAATCAGCGCTACTTGATCAGAACCAATGACTAATTGCGGCATAGATTTTTCATCAATTAATTTCGCGCCTGCTAATGCCTTTTGCTCGGCTAACCGCTTAACCAATGCTAACGCTGTCTCCTCTTTTATTGGCGTTTCATCAATATCTGGGTTAACACAGTTAAAATGCAGCATTAATTTTTGTAATAGTTGCTGGCGAAAAGGTGAGGTTGACGCTAGTACAAGATTGAATTTCATTGGTTTTGTTTCATTATTTATTGGCTAATAACAGAATATTAGTCAGTTTACTGTATTCATCTATGCAAATGGATCATTTTTCTCGAGTAATGCTTGTGTGATGGGGTTTGGTTCGGTAAAATTTGCCAACTTTCAAATTCAATGCCGGATGTAAAGAGTACCTAAAGTTCATTATTAGGTGAGGTTACCGTTTTTTTACGGAAATTTTCTTTGACTCCAGCGTTTTCAAACTATAATATGCGCGCCTTATGCAAACAGTAAAGATACCGGTTTCAATTGATCCTATACGCGCTGCCTCTAGCGGCCTTCGTTATGAAGGTACCATTTTAGGTAAGCAACTTAAGCGATTAAGCGAGTTATGTGCCGGCGACTGTTCCGACGTAGTTGTGTCGTTGGAATGTGGCGTCGATTTACAGGGGATAGTCTACCTTCGCGGGAAGGCTGTGACGGAGCTCACTCTGCTATGTCAACGTTGCATGACACAATTTACTACTGAGGTTACGGTCGACTTTTGTTTTAGTCCTTGTAAGACTGAGGCAGAAATCGATGAGCTCCCGGATGCGTATGATCCAATTGAGTGTAATGAGATTGGTGAAGTACGTCTGCATCAATTGATTGAAGATGAATTGATAGTCGCTATGCCTATCATCCCGATGCACGATGATAATAATTGTAAGTCTGGATCGAAAGATATAGTTGTAGGCGAGATCGAACCCGCTCATGAGGAGCGTCCAAATCCGTTTGCAGTGTTAGAAAAACTGAAGAGCAAGTAATCGTAGGAGACAGGTCCAATGGCTGTACAACAGAATAAAAAATCACGTTCAAAGCGCGGCATGCGTCGTTCACATGATTCATTGAGCACAGCTCAATTATCAGTAGACGCAACTAGTGGTGAATTACATCTACGTCACAACGTGACTGCTGATGGTTTTTACCGCGGTAAAAAGGTTATCAACAAGTAATTTGTTGATTATCTGATGACAAATCTGACGCTTGCGTTAGATGCGATGGGGGGCGATCACGGTCCCCACGTGACAGTGCCTGCAGCGATGCAGGCACTGAAATTTCATACCTCTTTAAATATTATTTTGGTTGGTAATAAAACCGAAATAGAAAAATACCTTCCCCAAGCTCATTCAGCTGATTTATCCCGTATTGAAATAATCCACACTACTGAAGAAGTGACAATGTGCGATAGGCCCATTCATGCTTTGCGTTCGCGTAAAAATAGCTCTATGAGAATAGCGCTCGAACTGGTACGTGACGGAAAAGCCGAGGCCTGTGTTAGCGCTGGTAATACTGGTGCGTTGATGGCGATGGCTAAGGTGTTATTAAAAACATTGCCGGGTATTGATAGACCTGCACTTGTTTCTTGCTTACCCGCAATGACAGGCAAACCCGTTTATCTGCTGGATTTAGGGGCAAATGTATCTTGCGATTCCGAGACCTTATTCCAGTTTGCCATCATGGGATCTGTCTTATGTGAAGCTGTCCATAAGAAATCCCGCCCTAAAGTCGCTTTGCTCAATGTGGGTATTGAAGCCATTAAGGGGAACGATCAGGTTCAACAGGCCGGACAAATTTTACAGCACACCGAACAAGTTAATTATATCGGCTTTGTCGAAGGCGATGAAATTTACACTGGTAATGTTGATGTGATTGTTTGTGATGGCTTTGTAGGTAATATCACATTAAAGACTTCTGAAGGCATCGCAAAACTGTTAGTACATCAATTAAAACGCGGCTTAAATGACGGTTTTTTTGTTCGTTTACTCTCCAAACTCATCGCTCCACGCATACAAGCTGTTCTCAGTAAGATGAACCCCGACCACTATAACGGTGCAAGTCTGATAGGATTGCGCGGAATAGTAGTAAAGAGTCATGGTAACGCGGATGAAGCTGCATTTTTACAAGCATTAAATTTAGCAGCAACAGAAGCAAAACGTCGTCTTCCTGAAATGATTAAAGATCGTTTGGAGTCGATTCTTTTAGACATCAATAGCTGATCTCATATATGCACACAAAAATTCTCGGAACAGGTAGCTATCTACCTGTGCAAGTTCGTAGCAATCAAGATCTCGAAAAAATGGTTGAAACCAGTGACCAATGGATCGTTGACCGAACCGGTATTTCTGAACGGCGCATTGCTGCATCAGACGAATCGGTTTCAACGATGGGTTATCAAGCGGCATTAAAAGCGCTTGAAATGGCTGGGATCGACGCAAGTGATCTTGATATGATTGTTTGTGGGACCACCAGTGCTTCAAACGCATTTCCTGCTGCCGCATGCGAAATTCAGGCCTTATTAGGCGTCAAAAATATTCCTGCCTTTGATATTGCTGCTGCGTGTTCTGGATTTATTTATGCTCTATCGGTTGCGGATAAATTTGTAAAAACGGGTTCTGCTAAAAAAATACTGGTAATTGGTTCTGATGTATTATCACGGATGTGTGATCCTTCAGATCGCTCCACTGTCATTTTATTTGGCGATGGTGCAGGAGCCGTTGTTATTGGAGTAAGTGAAACACCAGGTATCATTGCGACACATATATACGCTGATGGCAGCCAAGGGGATTTATTAAAATGCTCTTTCCCTCCTCGTGCTAATGAAAGTTCTGAAGCTGTTGGTTTTATGACCATGAAAGGCAACGATGTGTTTAAAGTTGCGGTAACACAGTTGTCTAATGTGGTCACCGAAACCTTACGCCTTAATAATGTCGATAAATCAGAAATTGATTGGTTAGTGCCACATCAAGCAAATTTCCGCATTATTAATGCAACGGCTAAAAAGCTACACATGAGTTTAGACAAAGTAGTGCTGACATTAGCTAGACACGGTAATACTT
>NZ_JACJFI010000362.1 GCF_014164505.1 Shewanella sp. SG41-4
ACCTGATCAAAATTGATTAATGCCATATTACGACCCGTTCTTTTTCCTACTGGAGGCGTATAAGCAAATCGCTTGCTTGTCTCAGATAATGTTCTCCATCTAAGATGAGGTGTTGAGCGTGTTCCTGCGTAAAATCCAACAGTGGGTACTGTATGTAAGCCCGCTATGTGTAAAGGTCCTGTGGAGCCTGCAATAAACATGTCTGCTGCGACTAATGACTCGGAAAAATCAATCAAACGGTCTAACGGCTTAGCCAGCGATATTTTAATTGAGGTATTGGCCAGTAACGTTTGAATTTCTTTTGCAAGCTCCAGTTCACTTCCATTGAATGTTAAAATGAAGTGACATGCAGATTGAGTCTTTTTATCGATATTTATTATTAGCTTAACTAGTTTTTCTATAGGAACGCACCCAGAAGAACCGCCAGTACCTGGATGAATAAAAATCAGCTTTTCATTAGCTAACTTTTGGTAGTATTCCTGCCAATATTCCTTGCGGGCACTCATATCCCAAAATCTAGAAGGCAGTTTAGGAATAGCATAACCGTGATGAGTTAAGAAGTGCTCTACCAGCATGCATGCACCTCGCCAGCAACCTTCACTGTTTAAGTATTCATTGCTTGCCCGATGTTTATATAAATATTGATACCAATTATGTTTAGGTACTAATTTATATGGAATATTGCTTTTGCTAAGGATTTTATAAATTCGAAATTCTGATAACAGCACGATCACCGCATCGTAATTTTGCTTCGCAATTTGCTCAGCAATGGCAGCATCATCGTGTGAGTCGATAATTGTGTTATCTACATATGGGCAGGCTTCAGCAAAATACTTAACCACAGTAGCGACAAATACATCAATTTCTGCTTCCGGCATCGCTTTTCTGAGTAGGTAAAGTGCTGGCCATGTCAGTACAAAATCGCCAATTTTATCGTGTTTGATGACTAAGATTTTTTTCATATGAATGTCTGAAAGATAAAATATTAACTCAATTCCATCGGATGATGGGGCTTATACTATTGTAAATGTTAACGATTGTCTTAACCATCAATATGAATGGAGTAAGAGCTTTTACAGAGTATATCAACTCAAGACGGTTTATTGATAGTGTTGCACTAACAATGGTAACTGCAGTTAACAATTGAATTGATTGCTGTTGTTACTATCTACAAGTTCACGGGTAGGTAGGGGGTTTCAAGCGGATTATTATAGAGTTTTTTGATTTTATATTTTGAGCTTTATATTTTTAGTTTTGTTGAAGTAGACAGCAATGCCATTATCAATCGTAAGTCTATTGATTTGTATATGTTATGGTTCACTTAAAGCTACTATTAATTAAATATGGGGATATTAATCACTTAATATCCCAATATTAGCATTTACTTTGTTGAAGGCTTATTTAGCCAAGGCGCCCTTGCGTCAGTGCCACTATAGAGTTCAAATTTACGTCCTAGCTTTTGCCCTCCATCTCGCGTGAGTGGTTGCCATGCAAGGTTACCGCGATTGGTTACAGGTGTTGGTAGTATTGCATCAAATGGGATTGAGATATAAAAACCTTTAGTAAAACTACCTTCACCGAATTGCTCAGCAGATAAGTTAGTTTTAGAAGCAAATGCACCCACAATGACGCCGCTATCAAATTGTTTAGAAAAATCGACAGTGACCCCGCGATCTTCTGCTAAGTATTGACCGTAACTGACCCTAAGCAATACATCATCGAACCAGCTTGGTTGATAGTATACGCTAGCATGACCCGTGAATGTGCCTGTTTGAGCTCGGAAATAGCGACCTGAATCGGGGTCAAAATTGATCTCATTTTCAAAAAGGCCAAATATATTATCAGGATCGCGCTGCTTCACATAGTTTGCATCAATCCCAAATGCCCAGTCGCTATTCATTGGACGATAAAGAACTTCAGTACCCACGCCAGCAAACATCATTTCTAAGTAACCAACATAGGCTTGTGCATAGATATTTTCACTTAATTTATCTAACCAAGTGAACTGCAGATTATCTACACGCACAGGATTGTCCGACACGTATTGTCTAATCAACGTTCTGACGCGCTTTAAATCAGTACCGTCTGGTGGAGTCAAATATTTAAACTGGTCATAGTTATCGAGTATGTTTATATACATCGAACTACTTACTTCAATATTGTCAGTTATCCAGCGGCTGGCAGATCCATTGATACCAAAATTAAACAGGTAAAAGTTTTCTGAACCACCAAAAGATTGCACAAGTTTGGGGGCAAAACCATAGTTCCATTGGTCGGGTGTTTCCCAATCCGGCGTTTCAGTTGGCAAAGTAGGTTCTACAACTTTGGTGCTATTTTCAATGTTGGCATTAATATAGTTGTGCTGTACTGCATCTTTAAATTGTTTAGCATCAATCTGTGTTTCTGTCGTAGGCAAATGACCCGTACTTTCAATTATGTTGAAGGTTTTCGCATCTGGAAACTGGTTTGCTAAAATGCGTCCTACTTGATCATGAGCGTTTTTTCTGTCGCGATATTTTGTTTGTGTCGCAACTATGGTCACTTGATCATTTTTGATGTAAATCTTAGCGCCCTTATAACCAGCATCAAAAGCGAGTTGCTTATTTAATTCAGGTAAATCAACTTTGCGGTCGGCCATATCAGGTTTATCTTCAATAGCTTGCTTTGGCGTGTCACGCCAGTTCGATTTTAAGCTATTAAAATTAGTGGCTAAACTAAACCCTAAAGTCCAGGTATTACCGCGTTCATAACTGAGTTTGAAATCACCCCAGTTACTCACTCTGTACAACAAACCGTAGTTTATTGGGCTACTTTGTTTGAGCTCATTACCAGTACGTAAAGCGGCAAAGTCAGACTTATAGTCATTACCATCGTACTCAACCTTTATGCGTAAAGGGTCCCAAGGGGTTTGATATTCAACACCGGCGAAAATAGCACTACAACCTTTAAACCAACGTTCAAAGTCAACATTACCACCTTTACCTTTAAAGCCGGTATTGCGATTACAATCGACAGATGATGATTTGTTGGTATCGGTTAAATTACCGCGGTTGCCTATATAGCCCCAACCGACACCAACAGTGGCGTCAAAGGGACCAAAGCCTTTAGTCATAGCAATATATTCGCTATCA
>NZ_JACJFI010000363.1 GCF_014164505.1 Shewanella sp. SG41-4
TTACCTCAACTCGGGCTAAGAGATGGGATAAACAAGCTAAATTCAACATGTTTAATCTATTGAATAGCAAACTTGCTATTTGTTTTCAAAACAAGGCGCATTAACACGTCAATAGCTGGCCTATTGCACGTTAATGGAACGCAGTTAGCAAGACAAAGAGCTGTTTGGTAACCGTTTATTATCCCGAGCTGAGGTTACTTTGTACGACTTAATCTAAATTGCATGTAGGCAGCTGTAATCGCATTGGCATCTTCAACTTGAGGATAATGCCCTAATGTTGGCATAGTGGTGACATTAGCGTTTGGGATTAACTTATAAAAACGATCGATCATGTGTTGACCAGAGATAGGATCTTTAGCCCCTGCGATCAATTTGATCGGTATTGCACTATTGATAATAGCCCCTACCCAACGTTCACGATGTTGTTTACGTTGGGTGATATAGTTAATGATTTTATGCATTACCGCGATACCATTATTGTGATTAAGCAATTGCCATAATGTGTCGATGACTTGCGGTGTCGGCGGTGTCGATGGCCCAAATATACGTTGTAAATTAGCAGCAAACTTTTGTTTGTTAATTAACTTAGACACCAGAGGCCCTAATGGAGACAGTAGCAAGCTTTGAATGAGCAGAGGTTTGTGGGTTTCTGGGAACAAGCCACCATTGAGAAAACACACACTTTCAATGGCCAATGTACTGCTGCCATCAAGTTGTCTTGCTAATAATTCTTGCGCGACCGTATCACCATAGTCATGAGCTAAAATATGATAATGGCGAACGCCAAATTGCTGTAAAACAGCTTCATAAATATCGGCCTGCTGACTGATTAAATAGTCTGCATTTTTAGGTTTGTCTGATAATCCAAAACCCAGCATATCAAGGGTGACCACAAAATAGTGTTGAGTTAACTCATGCCACATACCTTCCCAATCCCAGCTGGCACTGGGGTAGCCATGAATTAATAATAACGCTGGCGCCGTTCGCTCCCCAGCTTGACGAGTAAAAATTTGCTGATCGTTAATAGACACAAATTGTCCATGTTGTTGCCATTCGCACAATGGAATCATTACTTAAGTTTTCCGTTAAATGATGGGCTTAACAAGCAGATTTACACATTTAATCTATGTTGGCTAATTTGTTTTGTTGATGTTGGCCCTTAAACAGAATTACCTACTTCACTTAACACGATAATAATTAAATGCTTATTTCAATTAGCATGTTTCATGCCTTTAAATCGCTACGAAAGTAGTATTTTTGATTATTGGACATATACTTAATGAGATCCCCTCATAATGGCGGTAAACCTATTGATGCAAACGCAAGTGAATCCACACGTATTAAATGATCACTTAAAGTTACTATACCAAAATGCAATTCCAGGCATTGCCATTACTATCGTCGCTTCTGCTGGATTAGCTTTTGGATTTGAGGATCATTCTACAGAACACCATAAATTAACATGGTGGTTGTGTATATCAGGGTTACTGTGTTTTCGTATCATTGATACTATTTTATGGTATATACGTGTAAACAAAGGCTTATTAAGTCGTCAAAATGACTTATATCGTTTTGGTGCGGGCGTGTTATTAACCGCATTTTGTTGGGCGTTTTACTGTGTTTATTTTTATAGTAAATCAAATATTGATGAATTATTTTCTGCCATGGTGATTGTGTCTGCAATGGCTGGCGGCGCAGCAACGGTTTTATCTGGCAATAAACGAATATCTCAAGCTTACACGTTAATAATGTTGGCACCTTTTTCTTTGTTGATGGTAATAGGCAACAACCCTACTCACTTACTTTTAGGGTTATTGGGTTTAGCATATGCCCTAGTCATGTTGTCTATCGCTAATACTGCAGCTAACTTTACTAAACATTCTATTATGTTACGTAACGAGCATACTGAATTATTAAAAAATATGGAGCTTAAGGTCCAACAACGAGCCCAAAAAATAACTGAATTAAGTCAACTCGATTCACTCACCCAACTACTGAATCGTAGCGCCTTTTTAGCGGCTGCAAATAAACAGTTGTCTCAAGTAAACACCGATAATCAATATGCAATTTTCTTCCTCGACTTAGATGGTTTTAAACAAGCCAATGATAATTTTGGCCACAGAGTAGGTGATGAGGTGCTCACCGAAGTAGCAAAACGAATTAAGCACGCTTGTCGTCACGATGACATTGTTTGTCGCTGGGGCGGCGACGAATTTATTATCATGGCCCACCAAACGCCTAATTATCGATTTGAAGAGTTAGCCATCTCACTTAAAAAACACATCACCCAACCTATCACGACCACACAGCATGTCCTTAATATGGACTGCTCTATTGGTATTGCTATGTACCCTGACCACGGTGAGTCAATATACGACTTAATCAGTTTGGCCGATTTATCTATGTATAGCCGTAAAGATAAGAGTAATGGTAGCGTTGATTACGTCATGTTTAGTGACGGATTAGCGAAAAAAATCAAGCATGAAATGCACCTAAGCAAAGGGATTACGCAAGCTATTACCAAGCAACAATTGCGCTTGGTTTTTCAACCTATTATTGATTCTGTTACGGGTGATATTGCATCGGTTGAGGCATTACTCAGATGGAATTTTGAAGGCAACGCCATTCTGCCAGATGTGTTTATTCCTTTAGCAGAAAAAAATGGCGCGATTAAACAAATAGGTTACTGGGTGCTGGAAGAGTCAATGCGCAAATTGTCAGCATTGCATGCAATCAAGCCACATTTAACGATGTGCATTAATGTGTCGGTAATTCAATTTGAAGATGTTGATTTTGTCAGTAAAGTTAACAATATTATTAATCTGTACGACATTGAACCCTCTAAAGTACATATAGAAATCACTGAGTCGGTTTTTTCAAACGACAAGATTAAATTAATTGAAATGGTAAACGCACTACAGTCACTCGGCTTTATGATTTCGATTGATGACTTTGGCACTGGCTATTCGTCATTGTCAGTGATCCAAGATTTACATGTTAATACCGTCAAAATTGACCGTTCTTTTATCAATAATCTTCACTTGAATGGTATTGATATTGTGAAAGCCGTCATGGTGATGTCGCATGGTCTTGGCTACCGTATTGTCGCTGAAGGGGTTGAAGACCAAC
>NZ_JACJFI010000364.1 GCF_014164505.1 Shewanella sp. SG41-4
ATGCGAGGCAATTTATGTTAGAGGGAAAGCGAGAAAGAAGTTACCCGCGCTGCTTAAAAGTGAGTAAGAATGGTTATCCTGTCGCAAAAAGGAAAAATGCCGCTCACCTTAAGTGAACGGCATTATGCAATAGCAGGCTTTTTTGTTATTAATCAGCATGGTTGGCTTATCTGAGATTTGCTAATCTGAGATTTAGTTAACTATGATACTGCTCGCATGCGTATAGGGTGTTCTCTAATAAACTTGCTATGGTCATTGGGCCAACTCCACCAGGAACCGGCGTAATAAATGCAGCTTTTTCAGCGGCAACATTAAATTCAACATCACCCACTAAGCTGCCATTCGCCAAACGATTGATACCAACATCAATAACAATCGCTCCCGGTTTTATCCACTCGCCTGGAATAAACCCAGGTTTACCCACCGCGACAACCAATAAATCGGCTTGACGAACTTTTTGTTCTAAGTTTTTAGTAAAACGATGACAGGTTGTCGTTGTGCAACCTGCCAACAATAATTCTAGAGTCATTGGGCGGCCCACAATATTTGATGCTCCAACCACGGTAGCATCGAGGCCATAAGTATCTATACCCGTTGATTTGATTAAGGTCATAATACCCATAGGTGTACAAGAGCGTAGCACTGGAATACGTTGAGCTAAACGGCCTACATTATAGGGATGGAAACCATCAACGTCTTTATCTGGGCGTATACGTTCAATGACCTTTGAATCATCAATATGCTCTGGTAGCGGTAATTGTACTAAAATCCCATCTATACTTGGATTATCATTACACTCATCGATTAACGCTAATAGCTCTGCTTCAGTTGTGCTAGTGTCAAGATCAAAAGATTGAGACTCAAAACCGACTTCCTCACAAGCTTTACGTTTACTGCCGACATAAACTTGAGATGCCGCATCACTGCCCACTAAAATAACCGCAAGTCCTGGCGCGCGAAATCCAGCTTGTCTACGTAGTGTTACTTTTTGTTTTAGTGCGGTGCGAATAGATTGAGCAATGGCTTTACCGTCAATAAGTTGAGCAGTCATGGCTGTTGAGTTTCCTTTGAGTGGCACGGGTGTTGAAGTCGATTGTTTATCGGCGGTTATTCTAGCAGGCGTATTGAACAGTGTCATTTACTAGGCGAGGAAAATACAGTGAATAAACTATTCTCGCTATAATGCTAATCCCGCTTTTTGCTGCTAAATTGGGCATATAGCATTTAGAGGTAAAAAAATCGTTGACGATAGCAAGGTGACTCGTTAATATGCGCTCCGTTCTCAGGACAACATTGTTATTGTTTACGGATAATATATTGTTCTATTACAAGTAAGATTTCGGTGATTAGCGCAGCCCGGTAGCGCATCTCGTTTGGGACGAGAGGGTCAGAGGTTCGAATCCTCTATCACCGACCAATTAAGGTTATTTGCTTTCAAAGTGAATAACAGAACAAGTAAATTGTTCAGCCAGACAGGATACAGCGTCAAGCTGTGACCATGCGCCCGTAGCTCAGTTGGATAGAGCACCCGCCTTCTAAGCGGGTGGTCGCAGGTTCTTATGTCAGGTATTTTTTTAGTGCAACGAAAATTTAGAACTAAACAATTTTTTAGTGCATCGTATAGTATAAAAAAATTACACCCGTAGCTCAGTTGGATAGAGCATCCGCCTTCTAAGGCAGTGTCTTCAAAAAGCACATATTGGGCTCTTATAGGGAAACTTATAAGATGTAAGACGTCAAATTCGGGGAAACCTTACCTATTGGTTGGCAATCCCGAGCCAAGCTTGATTAATTCAGGAAGGTGTAGAGACTAGACGGCGTCTACCTAAAACATGTTAACATGTCATGGTAAAGGGATAGTCCAGCGCACAAAGCCTAAATGGTGGCAGTTAAAGCTGTAGTGTGATGAAGCGGATGGTCGCAGGTTCGAATCCTGCCGGGTGTACCACATAACAAAAAGCTCACCATATGGTGAGCTTTTTTCGTTGCACTGAAAATATATATTGTAATATCTACTCTAAACGGATAGTTTCTTAGTGCGTCGTACAGTGATTGCCTTTTTTAGAGGGATTAACCCGTTATGAATAAGTATTCATCTCTTAATGTAAGAAAGAGTGAAGTTGATATGGGTAACGGGAAAATTAAATTCAAGTTATTCAATCTAATTACAATGAGTTATGTTTTAGAGTATGAATTTTATATAAACTCCTTAGTCGATGCCGGTAGTCCGTACCAAACTGTTTCAGCAAAAGCTCAAGATTTATCAAGGTTTTACGATTTCCTTTTAACAGCTAGTCAAGTATTAGTTGATAAACCTCATACCAATACAATATTATCGCCTCTTGTAAAAATATTTTCAGCTTTCCCTCAATTTCTTGCATTTGGTGTTCATGCACAGGATGACTTATCATCATCAGTTGCGGAAATTTTGTGTAGTCCTCCGTTGAAATCTGCAACAGTAAGGCGTGTTTTATCAACTGTAAAAATATATACAGTCGAATCTGCTCGAATTGAGAGTAGCTTGAGGGCCTTACGCCCAGATAATTTGCTCAATGTGTTTTCAAATGAGGTTTTTGCAAAGCAATTATTAGAAAGACGAAATTTACGATCTTCTGATAGAAATCGACTTGTAGCCCAGTCATTTCTTGCTGGTTGTATTAGTGGTGGTGCTCAAACTACTAGTAGTAGTATTTTCAAAGTCACTAAAATAATTAGTAGAATTGATCTTTCCAATTTCGGTTCTAAATCATTCCCTATAGCTCATACCGTTTCTTTTTGTTCTGGGATTAAATCATTAAGAGATAAATGCTTGTATGCACTATTGTTTGGTGGTGGCTTACGGATGCATGAGGCATTGAAATTAAAGGTTGAAAATATTGATTTTGCAAATGAGACAGTAAGACTATCTAATATAGAGGCAATTGACTTCGTTAAAATGAATTATAAGCATCATCGTAATAAAGGAGTAAATCATTATGAAGTTTTTATGATTGAGCCTTTTAAATCTTTTTTCTTCGATGCAGCTGAAGCATATTGGAAACATGAGAGAGCATCGTACACAAGTGAATTTTTTTTCCTCATGTCCTCTCGTTTTGATAACCAACCAATGTTTACCATGAG
>NZ_JACJFI010000365.1 GCF_014164505.1 Shewanella sp. SG41-4
AGTTAGCCGCGACACCATTAAGTTTTACAGTACTCAGCGAAAGTTGTTCACCATCGAGCACTAAATCATGCTGATGCTCACCATTACGGATCACCTTACTGACAGCTGTTACTTTAGTGTTTTTGCCATCTAGAATAACGTTCAAATCAACATGAGAAATGGTGAATGCAGGCTTGGTATAATCTTTTAGGTGTTTTTCTTGCGCTTGGTTCATACATGTTCCTCTTGAACGGTACTAATGCCAATATGATTAAATGCGTGTGAACTTTATCGAATTGGTACTATTTTTAGTTATTATGATTAAGAAAAAACGCGCCTAAGCGCGTTTTTTAACAGCAATAAAAAATTATTTTGAGTTAGTCTTAGCTATTTTTTCTGCGTCAGCCATATCTAGGGTGATATAAGCAGTTTCATCCAAAAAGGCATCAGGTAACTTGCTATCATCTGTTGTTTCAATATCGTCTAAAGACTTAACAACAGCTAAACCTTCATGAACTCGACGTGCATTTGCCCGATCTAAGGCACGTTTATCATCGTCTTCACGTGAGGCAATTCGTTCACTCTCAACAAGCGATATTGTTTTGTCTTTATGATGTTTTTTAAACTCATTAATATCTTGGTAAATATAACTGAACTCAACATCTTTGCTAATACGCTCTTTATGGTTAACATCAAGATTGTTAATCAACATAGGGGTGATATTCCCTAAAGTAGTGTACTGCGCTACAGGTACTTTATCCCATGGTAAAGCATTTTCTTCTTCCGACTCACCATATTCACCAGGTTCTAAAGCACTCGGTAAACGCACATCTGGTGTAACACCTTTTAGCTGAGTACTGCCGCCATTAATGCGGTAAAATTTGGCAATAGTATACTGCACGTGACCAATTGGTTTTTCGTACATGTCATAAATCCGACCCAAACTCTTATGTTGCTGAACAGTGCCTTTACCAAAGGTCGATTCACCAACAATAAGTGCGCGATCATAATCTTGTAAAGCCGCAGCAAAAATCTCTGAAGCTGATGCACTATAACGGTCAACCATCACAGTAAGTGGACCATTGTATGCGCTGGTACCATCATTATCACGATTTTGATTAACACCACCATTAGCATCACGAATTTGTACCACTGGACCCATATCAATAAACAAGCCTGTGAGTAATGTGGCTTCGGTTAATGCTCCACCACCATTACCACGAAGGTCAATAATAATGCCTTCAACATTGTCTTTTTCAAGCTTAGTAATTTCTTTAGCCACATCTTGCGACAAATTCATGTAAAAACCAGGAATTTGTATTACCCCAACTTTACGGTTGGCGTACTGGCCTTCTTTAGGCTCAACCACTTTTGAGGTTGCTGCGCGGTCTTCTAATCGAATTTTATCTCGAGTAATGACCACTTCAAAAGGTTTAGCATTCGCACCGCCTTTTTTCGGTAAAATCTGTAATACGACTTCACTGCCTTTTGGCCCTTTGATCAAATCAACAACATCATCTAAACGCCAACCTATGACGTCAACAACTTCACCGTCTTTTTGACCAACACCAACAATTTTATCTTCAGGTGATAATTTCTCACTATTGGCAGCTGGCCCACCGGCCACTAAACTTTTAATGACGGTGTAGTCATCATCCATTTGCAACACAGCACCAATCCCTTCAAGGCTTAGATTCATTTCCATTTGGAAACGTTCTGCATTACGAGGAGATAAATAACTTGTATGAGGCTCAACACTTCGAGCAAACGCGTTCATTACTGTTTGAAACACATCTTCGCTTTGTGTTTGACTTAAACGCTTAATGGCATTGTTATAACGCTTTTCGAGCACTTCAACAATTTCAGGCCACTTTTTACCGGTTAACTTAAGATTTAACGCGTCATATTTAACACGCTGACGCCAAAGTTCATTCACTTCGGCTTCATCTTTAGGCCATTGGGCATCTTTACGATCGAATTCATATGCGTCGCCAGCTTGAGTAAAGTCAAATTCTTTATCAAGCAAAGACAAAGCATAAGCAAAACGCTCGTAACGACGTTTTTGTACTACGTCATACATAGTAAATGCAGGGCTAATATCACCTGAGGCTACCATGTTATCAAACTGGTTTTGATATTGGCTAAAGCTCGTAATGTCTGCCGCAGTCAGCACATTACGACGATAATCAAGTTGCTCAAGAAAGCGGGTATAGATTTGCTCAGAGAATGCATCATCAAGGTTAAAACGATGATAATGCGAGCGAGTAAACAAAGTCGTTACTCGCTTGCTAGCCACTTTATGTTGCGGCTCTTGTGCTAGTTTAGGTAACTCGCTGATTTGAATCGTTGGTGAAATTGCCCATGCCGAAAAGCCGACAAATAAACTGGCAATTGACGCGGCCAAGGTAAGTTTTCGCATCAACAAGTACTCCTTAAATTTCTATAATAGTATGTGCTCTGCACGTACTTTGATGGATAAGCCAGAATCTAATTGAACAAGCACATCCTCTTTATTAATATCAGTCACAACCCCAGGAACTGGTGTTGCACCTAATTTAACATTAACGCGTTGTTTTTGTTTTAAATCTTCTAGCTTAGCAGGCACAAGTTTTATCACTGGAGCAACTACGGGAGCAGGACGTTCCTTTTTAACTGCTGGAGCACGTTTAGGCGCTACTTTCTTTGCAGGCTTTTTAGGCGCAAGTGCTTGACGTTTTGCTTTGGCTTTATCTTGGCTTTCTTTAAGCGTCAAAATAGCATGGTCAATGTGCTCTTGTTCTAATTCAGCACATTCATTACCGTCAAGATCGATACGTTTAGCACCGGCTTTAACGCCTTTCAAATAGCGCCAGCTGCTTGTGTAACGACGAAGCGCTACACGTAATTGTGTTTTACTGACTTTAGAATCATCAGCTAACCGTTCAGCCAAATCTTGAAACAAACCAATTTTTAATGGCTTCGTTTCACCTTCTGCAATGAAGCATAAAGGAAAGGTTTCATATAAATACGCTAAAATTGCGTTGGTGTCGGTCAACTTGTCTGTTGATTCCATTTTTACTTCCACGTTAATAAAGGGACTGATTATGCGGCATAAAATTTGCCATGCAGTCGTTCATCTTTCGCTAAACCTTA
>NZ_JACJFI010000366.1 GCF_014164505.1 Shewanella sp. SG41-4
CCTGTTAGTGCGAGCGATAATAGTCAGGTTATCAGTGTTCTCAACCTTTCCGTCACAAAGGTCAAAATATTTATCAATAAAACTAACGCTTGGTAGGCGGCACACGTCTTGGGAAGAAACATCAAATTCAAAGTCAATACAGTCCTCAAACTCCATAGCATCTCGCAAAGTTTGAGCATTTTTCATTACGCCTGATTCAGATTTTTGTCTGACAACTTGTGTTAGTTCAAACGACAGACATGCAAGTCTATAAACGCAATTGAGAACATTTTCACTAAGTGCTGGAGAATAAAAATTTCTAACAGGAGGTAGCTGCGCGTTATCGCCTATAAAAATGACTTTTCTTTGAGGGTTCTTTTTAAAGTCAATATACTGTAGCAAATCTTGCAATAAGTACCCTGAACCAAATTTTCCTATATGAGAAGCGCTAAACTTATCTGAAATCATTGATGACTCATCAACAATATAGATGGTATCAGGCTCATCACTGTTGGCGTTAAGGTAAGAGAAACTATCAGGCTTCCTCTCAAGGTATTCATCGATTGGTTCCTCGTCTTGTTCATAGAATTTGTAGATAATCCTATGAATGGTTGTAGCTTTGAATTTAGTCTTATTGGCAATTACTTTTGCCGCCTTACCTGTTGGGGCAATAATCACAAACTCCTTTCCCAGCCAACTTAAGTATCGTGTAACTCCTGCCATAACGTAAGACTTGCCTGTCCCTGCATATCCTTTCAATAAAAAAACGGGCGCATAACGGTCCTCCAAGAAAGACTCCAACTCCGTAAGTAATTCCTGTTGGTCATTGGTTAGTTCCTGACCATTAAAGTGATTTAAAATTGACATGCAATTCTCCTGGTTAATTCAATCAGAAAAATTGTGTATTAATTAATTTTTGGATTAATTACGGTTTACTCGACGCCAGAAGGCCAGTGGATATTAAAAACAAAAAAATAGAGGCCGAAGCCCCTAGATTTCTAATTCAACAAAGTCAGTATCTATAACTTCCTGGTCGATGCCTATATAGCGCAATGTTACGCCTTCAGAGCTATGTCTGAGCATTTTCATTACTCGGGCAATATCATTAGTTTTCTTGTATAAATGAAAACCACGTGACTTGCGCATGGAATGGGTACCTAACCTAATGCCTAACTCTTCACCCACTAGCATAAAGGCTTTAGTGACAGACCTCCTATTCAGTGGTTTAGGTTTTCGGTTGATAGATTGCCGGTTTCGATAGGATTGAAATAAATAGATGTGGTTGCGGTGCTTCAACTGAATGTTGTTAATTAAAAGCCGCGCTTTGTCATTTAACTTTATTTCAGCTCGCTTGCCAGTTTTCCCCTCGAAGATGATTAAACGACCATCTCTGATATCAGTAAATTTAATTGATAGTAAATCTGATATCCGTAATGCCAAGTTAAGGCCAATGTTCCAAATATCTGCCATTTGTTTTGAGCACCGTATTTCAAGCAAGTGGCTTATAAGGCGAACCTTGTCCAGGTCCTTTATCGCTTCAACTTCTGCCATAATGTTAACTCCTCACATAAAAACGCCAGCATCATTTAAAGTGATAATGCTGGCGCTATAGGTTGCTTAATCAAAGCTCACGCTTACCTGGTAACAATCATTGATGTATTACTCAATAAAATTGTTAACAAAAAGGGTAAGTAGTTCTTTGGCATTTCTGTTTTGCAGCCAACCAATAAACAAATTGAACACTTGCTTACTAATAAAACAGACATCAATTTCTTTAACCAGCTCGGGGAAAGGCCCTCCCTGGTACGAAAAGTCTGTTATATAAACGAGTTGCCATAACTCATTTTGTTTCTCCATACGTATTTCAACCGGATGATATCCACCAGCATCAGCAGAGTAATCGGGGTCCCGAAAGTTAAGTGTAATAGCGTTAAAGGTATTGTTCGGTACTGAAGTGCCAACTAGTGATTGGTTAATCAGTTGATATAATTTTGCAGGTACAGGAAAACCCTGCACCTCATTAAAGTTCAGTTTCATGGTGTTGATCTCTTAAGTTGTATGCCAGGGCTCGTCCGGCATTAAAGAATTAATTTGAGGAAGTAAGAAGACTAAAGCAGTCCACGTTCGGCAAATGACGTTGCACCATTACCAACAACAATGTGATCAAGCACCTGAACATCTATTAAGGCTAAGGCATCTTTTAATCGTATAGTTATGGCAATGTCAGCTTGTGACGGCTCTAGCTCGCCAGATGGATGGTTATGCGCAAAAATAACTGCGGCACCATTTTGATGTAATACTTCTTTCACTACTTCTCGCGGGTATACGCTAGCGGCGTTAATGGTGCCAAAGAATAACTCCTTGTACTCAATCAACTTGTGCTGACTATTAAGCACCAAAATTGCGAATACCTCCTTTTCATATCTACCCAGTTTAAACTGTAAAAAGTCGAGTGTTGCTTGGCTACTAGTAAACGCTTTGCCAGACATATACTTGCTCTGCAATATCTCAGCGGCTTTTTCGAGCACTTGTTCAGCTGTCATGGGTTCTTCGGTGATGTATTTAATTGATAGGTCATTAGGCATAACACACTCCTTTAATGATTCGTTGGTCTATGCCTTTTAGTAATATGTGTTTGATTATTTTTGGGATCGATAAATACAGCCTTGCAGACCTAGAGTAAACACATCAGGACGTCTACGAACAAAAATTACATAACATGCTCTTTTGATGAGTGAGTACAGCTCGCAAAAATTCAAATGAGGATAATGCAATGCAAACAAGATTAATTAGATTAAAAGAAGTCATGGCGCTAACAGGCTTAAGCCGTTCAGGAATTTATAAATACAACAGTGAAGATAGATTTCCAGAAAATGTCAGCCTTGGCGGTCGAGCTGTAGCTTGGGTAGAAAGTGAAATTCAGCAGTGGATTGACAATGTTATCGGTCGTCGTGACGACAATCGATTAACAGGCTACGACATGGAGACTGAACTATGATTTTTTCAGATAAATATAGCGGTAATAAAAATGAATTAGTAAAGAGTGATAAGTATAAAGAATTCAGTTTAATTCAGAGTGAAGTTGAATATACAACTCGTTCACTAGGAC
>NZ_JACJFI010000367.1 GCF_014164505.1 Shewanella sp. SG41-4
GAATGGTTAGATAAATACATAAAAAATGGCTGAATGCACCACCGAGTACAAATAAATGCCAAATAGCATGATTAAACGGAATGCGCTTTCCAACATAGAAAATCACCCCTAAACTATAAAATAGACCTCCAGCAAGAAGTAGGCTTAGGCCTAAATTGCTCATGTGAGTTTTCAAATCGCCCATTACAGTGACGCATAACCAACCCATCACTAAATATAACGCCACGCTAAACGCTTTAAAGCGACCTATAAATAAAGTTTTAAAGATAACTCCGCCCAAAGCCAAAGACCAAATAGCTGTTAAAACCATTGTGGCTTGTGTGCTTTGTAAACTGATTAGCATCATTGGTGTATACGTGCCGGCAATCAAAGTATAAATAGCGCAGTGATCTGCCATTTTATAGCGTTTACGCCACAGCGCACTTTGGCTTGAGTGATATAATGTAGAAGCAAGAAATAAAGCGATAATGCTAATGCCATAAATTGCTACACCCGATATTTGCACTAACGTTAAGTGTTCGGGTGCTTTTATCAGCATTAGCATTAAGCCGATGATACCAGCAACAACACCTAATGCATGTGAAAGGGCATTGGCTTTTTCTTCTGCCTGGCAGTAATCTGAACCGGTAGATACTGCTACCATTTGCTGAGATGCCAAATTGTTTGATAATGAATTCATAATATCCTGTAAATCTTTATGGTTGGATTTTGAGCAAGGCTAGTCTATCAACCTCAAAACAAAATAGCTATATTTAAGTGAACACGTGTAAGCTGAAACTGCAGTGTGCATTTATGTTACTTATAATGCTAATTTAATGCTCGATTGGGTAAATATTTGTTAATTCAATTCATCCATAAATTCCATAAAAAGGTGCTACTTAATGAGGTTTATAACGTTATACTTAACCGATCATTCTTGGTGAGTTAGTCTATATGCCTGAAAAAAACCAACAGTCGAGTTCGCTTCAATCAACGACAACTAATAGCGCTGATCCGCATTGGGGCAACAAGCTATCACCGCGGGTTGAAAACGCTAACATTGAATTTAACAAAGGCGTGACACCTTTTGTTGAGAAAGAAGATGAAGTGATAGATGAACATGAATTACAACACCACCAACAACAAGTGGCCGATGATATTCAGTTGCAGTTAACGGGTGTGATTAGAACCTTACCAGTGGGCAATGAACCTTTATTACAGCCTAATCAATCAATGGATAGTGGCAATACTTGGCAACGTTTTTTGGCTGTAGTGAGTAATAGTAAATACATTACATTAATAGTGATTTTAATACATGTGTTCATTATTAGCCTAGCGTTACTATTTGGCCGAGTTGATATCAGTGGAATGACAGAAGTCCCGGTGACTCAACAGTCTACAAAACCATTACCGCCGTTAAAAAGTTATCTTATTACTCAAGCTGAATACGACAAATTAATCGAGCGAGCAAAATCAAATGCAGCTGTTCCATCTACTGAACTTGAACCTAAAAGTGGGATCTCAGAGGAAACGGATGGACAAAAAATTGAATCAGAACAATTAGAGCCTATAGTAAATTAATCAAAGATACTTTTTATCAAGCATAATCAGCAAAACATTTGCGCTAACCTAAACACCGTTTGCATGTATCGTTAAGGCAGTTTGTGGTATTTAAAGCGATGGGCAATCGTTGACCAGCACAACGCGCACAATATTCCACAAATAAGACCAACCAGATGTGATTCAGTGGCAACTCTGGCATTAATTAACTGGGTAATACTGCTCGTCGCACCAAATACCTGCTCGTATCCGACTTTAATGATCACACCAAGCAACAGTAAATAACCTGAACGGTAACCTTTGCGAATGTCCATTACTGCACCAAAAGCAAACAACCCATGTAACAAACCACTTAAGCCTACATAAGCTTTTAGACTAGGATAAAAGATATATAAACCAATACCTTCTAATAAACATAAACTGAGAAACAGTAATATCAACTTGCCTGGATGACGCTTGTAATGGACTTCATGTAAAAACACAATCACCCAGAATCCTGCCAGATTCATCAGCAAATGCCATAGATTAGTATGCAACAGGTTACCCGTGACTAATCGCCATACTTGCCCATGAGTAATAGCGTTATATTGATAACTTAAATACTGATCAATGGGCAAAAATGCAGGCGTTGGTATATCTGCTGCAAACAGCCCAATACAAATAAGGCTGATGACAACAACGATGTGATAAAGTCCAACAGTGTTTGATTTATGATTTAGCAAAATATCCTCTTTACGCACCGTCAAAACAAGCCAATTTAATTATCCAAACACACTTAAATTAACTGTAGCGCAAAATTGCCACATAGCGTTAACTTATGTTCTTTTTGTGTCGTCAACCAAATAACACAGCGGCTAGAGTTACATAAAGCCGCTGTGGTCAGTTACAGACAGTTATCGATATGCTTATAGCTTACTGTTTAATGAGTCCATCACAGATTGACTATTTTGCAAGTAATCATCTAAGCCACGTTGACGTAATACACAAGCAGGGCAATCACCACAGCCTTTACCAACAATACCGTTATAACAAGTTAACGTTTGATGTTGCACCAATGCTAATTGCTGATATTTATCAGCTAGTGCCCAGGTTTCCGCTTTATTGAGCCACATTAATGGAGTAATTATTTTGAGGGGTTTATCCATTCCAAGTGCTAATGAGTTTTGCATAGATTGAACGAATTCATTACGGCAATCTGGATAGCCTGAAAAGTCTGTTTCACACACTCCTGTAATAATGACATCACAACCCAATTGATAAGCGTATATGCCTGCTAAAGTTAAAAATAAAATGTTACGCCCGGGCACAAAAGTGTTTGGCAAGCCATTATTCATCAATTCATGTGATACCGGAATAGCGTCACGTGTTAATGCTGAAATGGCTAATTCATTTAATAAGGTGGTGTCCATGACTTTATGGCTAGCTAATTTCAACTCTATTGCCAAGGATTTTGCCACTTCGATTTCTTGACGATGGCGTTGGCCATAATCAAATGTTATCCCGTGTACTTCGTCATATTGAGATAAGGCTTGAA
>NZ_JACJFI010000368.1 GCF_014164505.1 Shewanella sp. SG41-4
TTACAATATCGTTAAGCTTCATATTTAATCAACTTTAATAATGATATTTTATAATAACTTACAATTAATGAGTCACTAAATTGAATCTTATATTGCGTTATCCATCAAGATGTATCTTTACAGGAATGCTAAAGGATTTTGAATTTAGGTAAGATTTTGAAGCGAAGAATTCTAACAACAAATAATGTTGTATGACTTTCAGTGACTGGATATTGAGTTTAGCAGGCTCATGGAGTTGTGTTTCGAAGTGTAGCTTCATTGATTTCATCATTCCGTGTATTTTCCTTAATATCCATATTACGCAATAACAATGCCAAATTGATTGCCACTGTTTAACTATCAGTTTCAATATTTAAACGCTTCATCCAATTTGTTAACGTTTGATGATCTTTTAACCCAAGCATTATTGTTGCTTTCTTTTTGACATATCCTGAAGCCTTTAACGCTGCTTTAACATATTTTTTTTGAATGTCATCAGTGATTTGCACTATATCGACTATATCATTAATTGTCATTGAAAGATCGTCAGATATATTTTTTTTTTGCCTCTTAATTAAACTTTTAAAGATATCTTCATCATTGATAAGTGTTGTATCTGACCACAAAAATGCTCTGTTTAATGTGCTCCATAGCTCACGAATATTACCTGGCCATGATTGGGTGCAAATAAAATTAATTCCCTTATCGGAAATTTGTTTACTTTTGTAGCTTGGGTGCTTTGAACTCGATTGATTTATTTGATCGACAAGCTGAGTGACTATACTGGGTATATCTTCAATGCGGTTGCGTAAAGCAGGCATTTCAATGATACCGACAGCTAATCGATAAAAAAGATCTTCTCTAAATTTACCTTGAGATACTAACAAGGATAAATCTTGGTGTGTTGCTGCAATAATACGAACATCAACGAAGATACTTTTGGTATCACCTAGTCGAGTTATTTCACCTTGTTGCAGGGCTCGAAGTAATTTAACTTGCACACTGAGCGGCAACTCACCTACTTCGTCTAAAAAAAGAGTTCCGCCATCTGCTTGTTCAAATAAGCCTGGGTGATCTTTTTCAGCACCAGTAAAAGCACCTTTTTTGTGGCCAAATAATGTCGAGTCGACAATATTTTCTGCTAATGCACCACAGTTAATAATTCGAATAGGCTTGCTAGATCGAAGGCTACCGAGATGTATAGCATTGGCCATTAACTCCTTACCTGTACCCGTTTCACCCAAGATCAAAGCCGGCACTTCTGAAGCGGAGATTTTCTGCGCTTTGGATACGGTTATTTTCATTGCGCTTGAATGGTTGGTTAAATTATTAAACGCGCGATGAAAGTTAGGTTCAGATGTTGCTTTGAAGGCAATACTTTTAGATGCTGATTGAACATAGGCTTGGGCAAAATCCAGCGGTATTTTGACTAGAATAAGTTCATTACTGGGCGTTGCTTGTAAGAAATGCGTGTTGGACTTACCTTTGCCAATAAGCACTGAAAGTGTTGTCATTGCTGGCGTACCAGAGGTTAAGTTTATCGATAGTGTGTCAGCTTCATCGCTTAGCTTAGAAATCCATTTATCGGTGACTTTTGCGATAGATTGGTAATCAATCGGACTATCGATATGAGCTTTGTGTACTTGAATATCTTGATCAGGACGATTAGCAATTGCCATACGTTTTTTAAGAAAACGTTCGAAATGAGACCATTTGTCTTCGTCTTTGTTCGACAAGATAACAATTTTATCAAAGGGTTGTTCAGATTTAGCTGCAATTGTACTGATTGCAGCATTTGTATCATTAAGCATGTTGTCTAGGTCTTTAGTGCCTAGCCAAGTAAGAAGAGTATGCATCCATGGGTACTCATATGAAGAATCAGTAAATAAGATTACATTAAATAATTATTATTACTATGAACCGTTTTCAATTACTCCTCAACATACTCAATAATATCGTCTACTTTACAACTAAAATACTGACATAGTGAATCGATCGCTTTTGTCGTTGTTGAGTACTGATAGCTCGGATTCATCATCTTAGATAACGTCGTTCTCTTCACCCCAGCCGAATCAGCGACCTCCTGCAAAGTGATTTTCCTTCGTTCTTTAAATTCTTTTTCTGCTATTAACTCTTTGATTTTAAACCTAATCACTTTATTTAACCTCTAAATGAGCCAAAACAACACAAAATGTTCCTTGCAAGAACAATAAACAGATGCTTTAATGTTCCCACAAAGAACAAATAAAGCATTGCAAGAACATAATGAGGTTTATATGAAACAAACATTACTTAATGCGAAAGAACTTTCTCAAAGAATAAAGTTTAGTGCGGCATATATCAACCACACATTGAAAGATAATGTGTTCTTTGAAGGAGTTCATTACATTAAGCCTTTTGGTGGGCGAAAAGTTTTTTACATTTGGGAAGAAATTGAACGAGAGCTTTTTAGGAAAACAGAACCAAATAGATTAGTTGTCCCAATGGCAAGAGGAGGTGTTTGCCATGGGTAATATAAGAGCTCGTGAAGGAAAACTATTTTTCGATTTCACTTATGAGGGGATCCGCTGTAGAGAGCAAACAGTGCTGTTTGATACCCGTTTAAATAGATCAAAAATGACGAGTATTTTAAATACAATCGAAGCAGAGATCCGTCTAAATCGATTTGTGTTTAAGTCGTACTTCCCTTCAAGTTCACGATGTTGTCAATTCTCGGAATTTGACCTAAAGGTGCAACAGCACTTGGTTGAAAATGTTGAACCTTTGACTGTAAATATTATGTCTAATATTCCAACTTTCGATGCCTTTGTTGATGAATGGGTATCTGAAAATAGGATTCAATGGAAGAAAAGCCACTATAAAAATGTGCTTATGATCATTGAAAACTATCTAGTACCGGTGTTTGGTCAGATCAGACTAAACGATATTACACGGCCTCATTTGATAAAATTTCGCGCTTCAATTTCAGAGCCTAGACGAACTGGGGTAAAAGATAAACTCAGTAACGATTGGATAAACCATGTTATGACGCCATTACGAGGAATTCTA
>NZ_JACJFI010000369.1 GCF_014164505.1 Shewanella sp. SG41-4
CATAAATCCGCTAAAGGCGAGCCATGTTATTACCCATAACCATGCAGGTAGCCAAGTCATTTTAGCTAACATAACTGCATCGCCCTGGCCGCTTAACCCTAATAACACCATCGGACTTGCCATGGCATTTAAAATAATCATTAGGCCTAATATACGCAGTAAGGTGTTTAACAGACTACTATTTTTTAATTTAAGTGGTAACAAAAAAAGTATTATCAATACACTAAGAATAACAACGGTTAATACATCTCGAGCCCAAAAAAGTAATGATGCAGCTACCGTCAACGCGAGTAAGGTCAGGGTAAATCTAATGGTCTGTTTTTGAGTTGCCATTAAAAATATCGAATACCCCCATAGTGCAGCGCCAAAATAGCCTGCATAAGCAATTAATATGCTACTGCCACCTTGGCTAAAACATAAGCCCGCGCCGTTTGGAAATAGCTGGATATGGCTGACCGAGCCACCGGTAAATAATGTCGCAATACCATGAGATAATTCATGAAAATAGCTTTCAAACCATTTAAAAGGAATAGAGATATAGGGGAATCGAGTCAATAAAAAAGCCAACACTAATTCAATCATAAAACGGCTGCGACTGGGTGTTGCAGACAACGGCACATTAGGCATATAAATCAATACCAACCATTTGTTGAATTTCGTCTCTTTTAGCAGAATGCTGTGTCGATAAATACTGAGCAATAGCGCCACGTTGACTGTGTGTATCACGGTCGTATTCCACACGAGCTTGTTGTTTGGCCGACAAAGTTGAATCATCAACAATGGCCATATTGCGAGTTTCAATGCCTTGAACTTCGCGTTCTTCAGCAGAAGGATTAACAATAATAGGTTCACGGGCCGCAGTTATCGGCCGATTTCCGGCAACAGCTTGGCTCAGGCTAATAGGGCCTGATTGATTATTTGCCATTGATAAAGCTGCATTTATCGTCATTAACGACACCATTTACCTATATATGTATCTTATACTTTATGTCAAATAACCAGGAATGGCTATTCTCGACCCGGAAGTTTTTTCCATGTAACGGTATCACGAAGGTAAACAGGCGATAGTTCATCGACAGTTGTATGCAAACCTTGTTGGTAGCCCTGTTGTGCCAAAACTAACATGGTTTTCGCATCTGGATAGGTCGCTTGGGTGCATATCGTCATGTGTGGCGCTATCGTTAATAATTGTGGATAAGCTTCAAAGCCGGTGCCACAAACACTAATATTTTGTTGTGTGTCGAGTGTTAACTCAATCGCTTCTGGCGCGCTAACGTGCTCTTCACCAACCAAGGTAGCAATGCCGTCTTTGGCAATGTATTGGCCCCAATATACTTCTTTCATACGAGCATCAATACAACACAATATTTGTGTAGCACCTTGCTCTGTTATCGCTAATTGGGCCATTGCCGCTAAGGTCGAAATGCCAATAACAGGTAAGTCTAGTCCCAAAGCTAATCCTTGGGTCATACTGGTACAAATACGAATACCGGTAAAACTGCCTGGGCCGCGGCCATAGGCAATCATGTCCACATCGGCCAGTGTTACTTGGGCTTGGGCTAGCACTTCATCAACCATAGGTAATATTCGTTGGCTATGTTCACGTGGTGCATCAGCAATCAGTGCAAACACGTTGCCATTGATGGTTAACGCAGCAGAGCAAGTTTCGGTGCAAGTATCAAGAGCGAGAATGGTTAACGACTTTGGCATTATGATGGGTTACCCAATAAAAAAACATCAAATAGACTCAATATGATAACTGATGCGCAAGGTTTTAAAAAGCTTAAGGGATTTGTTTTAAAAATTGTAATGCACGGTCTAAGTCACGTGTACGCTGCATTGGCGGCAGAGAATTAATAAATGCCTGTCCATAAGCTCGATTAACGATACGGTTATCGCACAAGATAAGCACACCGCGATCTTTTTCATCGCGAATAAGTCTCCCTACTCCTTGCTTTAAACTGATAACGGCTTGTGGCAGAGAAATATGGCTAAATGGGTCAAGTCCTTGACGTTCGGCATTAGCTGCACGTGCTTTGTATAAGGCATCATCAGGTGACACAAACGGCAACTTATCGATAATCACACAACTGAGTAATTTACCACGTACATCGACGCCTTCCCAAAAACTGCTGGTACCAAGCAACACAGCATTGCCTAATTGCCGAAATTTAGTTAACAAACTTTGTTTACTCGCTTGGCCTTGTACCAATAATGGATAAGCGACTTTACCTTGTAAAGCGGATGCAACTTGTTCGAGCATTTGATGGCTAGTAAACAATATAAACGTACGCCCTTGAGCAGCATTGATGGCTTGAACACATACATCAACTAATTGTTTTACCGTATGCTGCGACTGCCCTACTTTACCTAAATGGCGCGGCACACAAAATACCGCTTGATTAGGGTAATCAAACGGGCTGTCTAAAATGATTTGTTGCGCTGATAATAAGCCTAGCTCAGTAGCAAAATGGCCTAAACTGCGGTTAACTTGCAACGTTGCCGAGGTAAAAATCCAGCGGGTTTTGGCATCAAATAGCAGCTGACATTGTTTGGCCACATTAATGGGGCTAAGCCTAAGCATGATAAAACGTGGGCCTAACTCGACACTGTAAGCCGCTTGCATGTCTTTGCATTCAAAATAGTCTTGTAGCTTTTCAGCAAGCTCGTGTAATTGTTCAAACGCTAAATCGAGCAGGTCTTCGCGGCCAAGATGATGGCGAAGCACATTCGCAAGATCTGCTAATGATTGTTGTAGTGCCCATGACACGGTTGCTAATTGCTTATTAGCAAGTACTTTACGCCAATCAGATACTTGGTTGTCGTACATAGCGTTGTGCCAATCACTCAAAGCCAGCAGCCCACGTTGCGACAGTTGCTCTATTTGAATACTGTCGCGAATGACTTGTTTGTGTATTTTAATGATGCCATTAAGCAATAGGTCAATTTCGCGACTGGATATATGACTGCCAAAATAATTGATACAAATATCGGGTACCAAATGGGCTTCATCA
>NZ_JACJFI010000036.1 GCF_014164505.1 Shewanella sp. SG41-4
GAGTAGTTGTTTGGCGTCCTGCTTATTACCCGCTTTTATTGCTGTAACTACTTTTTCAGCAACTGATTTAAAAGCTGAATCACATAAACAAAAATACAAAATGATGAGTTCAAAAAACCATGGATAGGCAGCAAGGCTGAGTAGAAAACTGACGATAATCCCGCTAGGTACTATCAAAATCAGTGTGGCTAATATTCCGGCGATAAGTTGTTGGCTCACAGCTCGCTGTGGATGATTGACTTTAACGGATATCAGGTTCGCTAAACGGTTAAACCATAATAGTGGTTGCAGCTCTCTTGGAATAGGAGCAAATCGAGCCAATATTAACGCACAAAACAAAATACAACAGCTTTGTAATAACCCGCCATCCTGGCTAAGTAATTGAGGGTTGAATAATTGATTGACCATAATGACTCAATAATTGGACTGATGATTAACCGGAGTGCTTCCTTCACCCAGCAGCAGGTACTATGTATGCCATAGTACCTGAACAGAGTTTATGAGCTTAATCTGAGCGTAATCTGAACTTAACCTATGAACTTAGTCTAGACGATTTATAGCTGTTGTAACAGTGCGATAACCATCATGGCAGAATGCAAACCAGCTTTGATGATATAAGAGTCAAAATCAACCAGCGAGTCATTGTTGGCATTGTCTGACAATGAGCGAATAACCACAAATGGTACTGTAAATTGGTGACAAACTTGCGCTATAGCTGCGCCTTCCATCTCACAAGCTGCCATTGTTGGAAAGTTTTCACGCATGACTTTTGTGCGAACAGGATCGCAAATAAAGCTGTCGCCAGTACAAATTAACCCTTCAATTGCCTTAACTTCACCTAATTCAGCGACAGCGCTTTTAGCCGCATTGACTAATGCGTTGTCTGGTATAAATGCCGCAGGTTGCTGAGCCATTTGGCCAATTTCATAACCAAATGCAGTGACGTCTACATCGTGATGACGGACTTCTGATGATATGACAATATCGCCAATCGCCAGTGAATCAACAAAACCACCCGCGGAGCCAGTGTTAATCACATGGGTAGCAGCAAACTTTTCGATTAATAATGTGGTTGCAATACTGGCTGCCACTTTACCGATACCTGAACGGGTTACTACCACGTCTTTACCGGCAATGCTGCCGCTAATAAATTCGATGCCAGCAATTGTTGTATGTACTGGATCTACAATAGCTTGAACTAAATGAACAACTTCTGGCTCCATTGCGCCAATAATACCGATTTTCATGAGTGAACCTTAACAGAATGAGCAAATACGAATGGGCGCTAATATATCATGAGCATGATAAATTAGTGAAAATTGACAGTGATTTTATTAGGATACTTGATGCTAAATCTCGTGTTCAAATCCTGCTATTGTGGGTTATTTTTGCCATAGTGATTGGGATAAACTGCTCTTTTTAACCTTAATCAATCACGGCACAATAACGTCAATCAAGGCAGCTTGTCTCAGCATTGCCAATTAAAGTGTCATCGACGTTATTTAGAGGAAAATCATGCAACACGATATTACTTATTATGCAAAACAGCGCCAAGCCGTTAAAGCCTTTGATATCAGCAAAAAAATCCCAGCAGATAAGATTGAAAAGATTAAAGAGTTACTTAGATTTGCACCTTCGAGCGTTAATGCTCAACCGTGGCATTTTATTATTGCTTCAACCGATGAAGCTAAAGCCAAAATAGCGAAAGCAACGGCTATTTATCCGTTTAATACCTCATCTATTTTAAATGCTTCACATGTGGTGGTTTTTTGCAGCAAGTTAGACATTGAACAAGATTACTTATTAAAAGTGCTTGAGCAAGAAGCGCTAGATGGCCGTTTTGATGCAGATCCTGTTTTTAAAGATCGGATGCACGGTGGCCGTAATATGTTTATTGATTTACACAAACAAGATTTTAAAGATGTACAGCATTGGATGGACAAGCAAGTGTACCTCAATTTAGGCGCATTCTTATTAGGTGCGTCAGCACTGGGTATTGATGCCGTACCAATGGAAGGGATTGAAGCCAAAGTACTCGATGCAGAATTTGGTTTACGCGAAAAAGGTTACACTAGCTTAGTTGTCGTACCGATTGGCTATAGCGATGCAGAATTGGACTTTAATGCCAAACTTACCAAGTCTCGTCTACCTTATGCTGATATTTTGACTGAAGTATAGTCACTAGTATAAATCGACTTATACCAATCTTACGTTATAGATTGGTATAAGCGTTTACGCTTTTTGTAAACGGTCTAGATGCTCAAACTTCAGTCCTTTCTTGCTAACATGTTCAAAAAATTGTTCTGGAGTAATGGGTTTGGGTGATTTATATTTTAATCTCATGAAGGTTCTAAGGTTAATTTTACTGCTGACTTTGTGTTAGCAAATGATCGATTGCTCGAACTACATTTATACTCGCTTGCTCCATAGTTTCGAGGTGAGTCAAAATTGCTGACTCATCACCCGACTGCATGGCAATAACAGCAGCTTTGCCTGCACTGTGTACGGTTGTATGTGGTTGTTCTATAGTTTTAAAACTTGATAAACTTGCAAAATTTTGACCTTCGCCTTTGTAATACCATTTGCCTAGTCGGCACTCAGTATGGCTATTAACACTCGCATTCAAATCTTTGTTAGCAAGTATACTGTAAACGTTACTTTTCCATACACTGTGATCCAGTTTTACCGTGGTTAAGAAAGCAGTCATAGAGGCCTCTCCAATGACTCGTTTCATTACGCCTGAGCTTTGTAATACGTCCGTCACTACTTGATTAATTTGTTCTGAAGATACCGCTATATCCCTAGAACAAGTTTGGTTGGTAACCACCACACTCTTAATTTGTTCTGTTTGTTCAATGACCGTAGCGACTAATTTTTCGATATTAGCGCTGGCATCATGAGCATTGCTGGCCAGTTGGCGCACTTCGCTTGCTACCACTGCAAAGCCACGACCTGCATCACCTGCTCGTGCTGCCTCAATGGCTGCATTAAGAGCCAGTAGATTGGTTTGTTCAGAAATTTGCTGGATAGATGAAACTAAACTACTTATTCCATTGGCCGAAAGACTTAATTCTGCGGCTGTAGCCATGCTTTTTTCTGCATGATCATTTAGATGTCCAGCTCGTTTTTTTAAGTTGCCAATCGCGACATGTGTTTGATTAAATAACTTATCTAATTCAGACAGCATTTGTTTTTCTTCATCTAACTTAATCGAGTTTACCAAGGTGGTGTCGCGAATATCATTGAGCATTGTTGCGCCCAGCAATTGTAAATTGGCGCGTGCGGTATCGTATTCAGATTGGCTATTAGAATGGTTCAATTGCTGGCTTAACTGAGCAATAGTCTGTTTTAATTGATTTAATTCATCTGAATGTTGCTGTTTATGAGTGACTAATTGGTGCTCTAAGTCGGCTATTTTAGTTTTCAAACCTTGGGTAAAACCGATCATAGTCTCTTTATCCTTTAGCAATATATTAATAATATTTTGATAAACTATCATCGATTAATCAAGTGCTTCAGCAGTCACATATCACAAAAGTGCATAATAAATACTTCTATAAATTCACACCTAACGGTACATCATTCTATTTATGGCTTAAATACAGTGAGTTGGACTTAATTGCACGTATGGTGTTATACCAGTGTTTATTAAAATCAAAGTAAACCGTTATTTTTTTTTGGTAAACGGCATCCATAACAACCCTGTTAGCCACGCGTTTTGCTTCTCGTTTGGGTATTCGATTAACCCTATATCAATATCCTCGTCTGCTTTACTGGCCTTAGCAGAATAGGTACCAAATAACCGATCCCACCACACAATACTAAAACCAAAGTTGCTGTTGCTCTCGCGCATTATTTGGCTGTGATGAATTCGGTGTAATATTTGAGTCACTAATACGGTTCTTACGATGTGTTCTAGTCTTGGTGATAACCGGATATTGGCATGGTTAAATATGGCTAAACCATTTAGTAAAATCTCAAATATGATCACTGCACTGGCGGGTACCCCAAGTAGGATGATCGCTAATGCTTTAATCCCAATACTGGCGATGATTTCTAATGGGTGAAATCGCAATGCAGTAGTACTGTCGACATGAACGTCAGCATGATGAACTTTATGTAATCGCCACAATAACGGCACTCGATGAAACAGTCTGTGTTGCCAGTAAATAAGCAGGTCTAATAACAACAAGCTTATGATGATGCTAGCCCAATCAGGTAATGCAATATAATTGAACAGTCCCCATTGTTGCTGCTGACAGTACAGTGCAATACCTGCTAATCCTATTGGTAATACCATTCGGGCTGCTATTGCTGAAATCACCAATAAACCGATATTGCCTATCCAGCGCGTAGCTGGTTTCGGTGCGTTGGCTCTGTTGGGTAAATGCCTAGCCGGCAACCAAAACTCCAGTAGCAGCATTAATGTCAATATCGCTAAAAATACCCCGAGTCGAATAGATGAAATATTGTCCATCATGCTGATTTGCCTCGTTGAGACTGGTTAGCTGATGTGTTTTGTTTCAAGGTATGATTTTTTAGGGTGTGGTAGCCGCCATGAATGCGAGTAAAAATGGTAATAGCCCCTAAAAATGCAAAGCTATAAGCAAGCTCTGGAAAATAAGCCGGCCACAAACAAAAGGCGATAAAGAAGGCGATGGTTTCGGTACCTTCGGTTAAGCCGTTTAAAAAGTAAAAGCTCTTATGGGCAAATTGTGGCCGAGGCAAATTCAATTTTTCGGCCGGTATCGCAAAGGCTAAAAAACTTGAACCTGTGCCAATAAATACGGTTAACAATACCGCAGCGGCCAAAGCGTTTTCATTAGGATTGGCTAAGGCAAATCCAAGAGGAATAGCGGCATAAAATAGAAAGTCGACACAAATATCTAAATAGCCACCCGCGGCACTTGTGTGTTTTTGATGGCGGGCAAGGGCGCCATCGAGTCCGTCGATAATTCGATTAAGTACTATAAAGAGCAAGGCGGCATACCAAAGCTGTAACGCTAATAATGGTACTGCCAACAAGCCTAACCCTAAACCCACTAAGGTAAGCTTATCGGGATGGACATTATTTTTGTCGAGTAACAGCACTATAGGCGTTAATAGTGGTTTTATTACTGGGGTTATAAATCTATCTAGCATGATGTTATTCCGGTTAATCTATTGATTATCATTACTATTCAGTTAAAGCTACGAGTTTATTAATTTCGGGCTTATCTATATTTTTTATATGTATCTGTTCTATCTACATCAGCACTGTTGATTAGAGCGCTGTTGATTAGAGTTCTGTTGATTATAGTATTTTCATTTGAGTAATTTCTTAGTTAATAATGACCAATACTCAAAGCGAAATCACTTTCCCTTGGGCTGCATCGGCATCAGTTTGATCGTGAGTCACCATAATGGCAGGTAGCTGATGCTGGCGTATTTGATCAAAAACGAGTTGTCTGGTTTCTTGGCGTAACTGACTGTCCAGTTTACTAAAAGGCTCGTCTAATAATATGGCTTTAGGTTGACTAAGCAATACCCGTAGCAATGCCACCCTAGCTTGCTGACCGCCCGACAAACTTTGTGGGTCACGTTGTTCTAATCCGCCTAAACCTACTTGGACCAACGCTTCACTAATTGCGGCTTGTCGCTGTGCTTTAGGGCTTGGTGGCATAGCAAAACCGATGTTTCCTGCCACGGATAAGTGCGGAAACAATAATGGGTCTTGATAGAGTAAGCCAATATGGCGTAAATGACTGGCTGTTGTAGTGATATTTTGGCCGTTTAAATGCAATTGACCTTCAGCACTAAATCCTGCTGGCAACATGCCTGTTAACCAATTTAATAAGGTCGATTTACCGCTGCCAGATGGTCCCATAATCGTCAATATTTCACCGCCGTTAATGGTAGCACTTAGTGATAATAAGGTTTGTTGCTGGCGACGCAAGATCAGTCCATCAATGGTGAGTTCTGATATTGATGCACTATTTGAGTTTTTGGCTGTACTCGCGAATGTTTGCATTATTATCCTTGTTGGTGGCGCTTAACTAATATTTCGGTAATCATTTTGGTCATCATTTTTGGCGATGATTTTTGACAATGATCTTTGGCAATAGCCAAGCCAGTAAAAAGCCTAAGGCGGGGAGAACCATCTGCATTAACGCATACACTGCACTAATTCTACGGCTTCCTCCATTGGCGAGCGAAACCGCTTCGGTAGTAATGGTGTTGATACGCCCGCCACCAGTAAGTAAGGTCGGTAAATATTGGCTAAAGCTAATGGCTAAACCGAGTGCGCAAGCAATGAATATTGGCCCAATCAACATAGGCAGTTTAATCCGGAAAAATATTTTTGCTTTACTGGCCCCAAGACTGGCCGCAACAATACTAAAGCGTGGATCTAAACGACGATAGCTACTGGCCAGCGATAAAAACACATAAGGCAATACAAACAACAAGTGGGCGAGTACTACATTGATAAAAGTATGCTGACTGTTTACTTGCTCAAGTAACCAGACCAAACCAAATAAAAACGCGATGCTTGGGATCAGCAAAGGCAGATAAATTAACACACTGCTCAGTAGTGATAGTGATTTCCCGCTGTGCTGCTCAGCTTCTAAGGTGAGCAAGGTTAAGGTTATCGCCAGAATTGTGGCGCAGATTGCAATCAGTATGGTGTCGATAAGTGGCGTGTGCATTTGTTGCAATGCCGTTTGCCAGTGGAGCATTACAAATTGTTGTGGCAAGGCATCAGGAAAATGCCAAAAGCCCGCAACAGACCATAACACTAGCCCTAATAATGCCAAACCTATCGTAGTTAACATCAAGGCGGTGATCACATGTGTTACTTTTTGAATCAGGGCACCGCCGTATTCGCGCTCGCCATTGGTTAACATCGATTTAGCCAATTGACTCACTAAGCGTTCCAGTAACCACCAGCAGGCTAATACGAATAAGGTGAGTTGAATTTGAAATATCGCCCCCGCTGACGCTTTAATCCGAAGGCTTAAGTCTACGTCGTGAAACCACTGCATAATCGCTACAGCCAATGTAGGTGGATTGTTAGGGCCTAAAATTAAGGGGATCTCTACACTGGCACTGGCGTAGGCCAATACTGCTAATATGGGTAAGCGTAAATGGGGATATAAGCTGGGTAACACCACTTTAAAAAATGCCGTCATTGGGCAATAACCTAAGCTTAATGCCACTTTGTGTTGTGCCCGTAATGTTTGCCCAAGGTCGGGTTGTGCTAAAACGCCTAGCGCCATTAACAACAAAAAAGGCAGCTCTTTTAATGTCAGTCCAAGAATAATACTCAGCCCCATCGCATCGTGTGGATATAGCCAATCGGGTGGCGCATCCCAACCACTTAACCAAGGTGATACGAGTCGAGATAACATGCCTGATGGTGTTATTAAAAAACTAATGGCAATGGCTGCTGCAGCGTGGGGGATAACAAGAATTGGGCCTAAAAGCCGCTGAATATAACCCAGCCACGAGCTGTTAAAGTAACTTGCTAGGATCAGTATGGTGATTAAAAAGGCTAATAAAGTGCTGATAAGGCTGGTGCTAATGCTCAACAGTGCCATGTGGCCAATCCCTGGTGTTTGCCATAGTTGGCCAAAACCATTCAGGCTAAATGAGGTGTGATCTAAAGCGGGGATCCAACCAAATGCAGGCAGAATGACGCCCAATAAGCCGCCCAATACCGGAATAACTAACAGTGCCATCATAATAAATGGACTGATGCGCACAATAGGATTGAACAATTTGACTACCGCGCTCATTTCATCACCCCATAGCGCTGCAACCATTGCTGTGCAATAACTTTACTCCAGCTTGGATCTGGCTCGCTCAACGCTGGGCTGATTGCTTGATTAGCAATAGTGGCACTGGGATGTGACTGTTTGGGCGGGGCAAACCAAGCTTGCTGCTCGGCAGTTAGCTTTGATAGTGCCAGCACGCTGGTGTCGCCCCATACATTAGCTTGCTGTTTGTGTGCTTGCGCTTGTGGGCTGAGTAAAAAGTTGACCACTAACTTAGCGCTGTCCCGATGAGCGGCATTATAGGGAATAGCGATAAAATGAATATTGCTCAAACTGCCATCTTGCATACGATAACTACGGCTACTGTCGGGTAATTCAAAACGGGCAACGGCCGCCGGAATTTCAGCGGCTGAAAAGGTAAATGCGAGTGCAAGTTCACTATCGCCTATTAAGCGGCGAAGCTCCATGCCGCTAGACATAAAGTGTCTACCCTTGCGCCATAAATGCGGATGTAGTTCATCTAAATATTGCCACAATACCGGCAATAACAAAGCCTGGCTTTGCATTGTTGCGGGTTGATAAAGCAAATTTTTAATCGCTTCAGGCTCTGAGTTGTTCAGTACAATTAAGGCGTACTTTAAAAAGCTGGTGGCTAAAAAGTCAGGCGGTTTAGGGTAGGTAAATCGGCCTGGATGTTGTTTGGCCCACAGGCTTAATTGTTGCAAAGTTTGCGGTGGTGATGTGGTCACTAGGCTGTCGTAATAAAACGTCAACGAGGCCTTTCCCCACGGCGCTTCCATCCCTTGTGTTGGCACACCAAAATCGCGGGTCATCGCAGGATTATTGTCTGGGTCGGTTAAGCTAAAGTTGGGTAATTGCAGGGCCCAATTTGGCGCCAGCAGTTGATGCTTGGCCATGGCGGCAAAGTTTTCACCGTTAATCCACACTAAATCGACTTGGCCTTGATGATTATTGCTTGCTGATTTTTCGGCTAATACTCGGCTGACCGCTTCACTGGTGTCAGTGAGTTTTACATGGTGTAAATTGATCTGGTATTGCTGCTTAACTTGTTTCGCCGCCCATTGAATATAACGATTTATTTGCGGATCGCCACCCCAAGCATGAAAGTACACATCTTGATTCACGCCTAGAGATTCAACCTCTGACCATGATGACGTTGATGTTTGAACTGATGTTTGAACTGATGTTTGAGCAGACGCTTGGATTGATGTAGATGCTTGAATTCGTGCTGACGACTTGTCTACAACAATTACAACATCGTTGGTAGAAGCATGAGCCATACCAACCCAAAAGTTAGCAGTAAGCAAAAAAGCACTAAGCCCAAAGCTTACTGCAACCTTAGATTTTATAAGGTTGCAGTAAAAGGCTGTGCTAACGATGTTGCGCCTGCGTAAATTAGCCAGCAACATTAAGTGACCAGTCATAATCTAAAAATTCAATATCGAGTTGTTGTTTCTCTGCTGCTTGGCGCTGGTCTGGGGTTAATGTCAGAACACCCTTATCACTATTGGAATAAAGCAGTAAAAACGCTTCAATCGAATGAGTGTTACGAAATCCTTTGGTAAAGTCATCGCCATACCATTTAAAAATAGAAGACAAATACAAGCTGTCTCCCTTGGCATAATTTCGGCTGCTATCGGCAAGAAAACGTTCAGTTTGCTCGGTTAATTGCAGCTCGAGTTTAGCACCTGTATAGGCATCTTCGCGCAGTGCAGGGCAACCAATACTGGCACAGTTTACCGCGAAGTGGATTCTGGGGTCGTTGTAACGATCACTACCACGTATGAGTTTGTGTTCAATATCATTGAGGCTACGGGTTTTACCCAATAACGGAATAAAACTTTTATCCCAAGGTGAGCTAAATAACCCGCCTAGGTCTTTAATTGAGTCGAGATCAGGATATTTGGTTAAAATAAGCTCAACGGTCCACGCGTTGTAAGCATTGATTAAAAATGCTAATTGCGACGCTTTGTCCCAAGCATCAAACTCTGCTTGGGTGATCAGACTCAATTGGTTGAGATAGTCGGTCAATATGGTTCGATCTTGTTGTATCGCTGCGTAATCTATTGCGCTACTGTGACCTGAATTAATCGGTTTTACATGACGGCTGAGTAAGGTATTCCACTCATCATGCAGTGCCATTTTTGTCTGGCTCTGCACAAGATGATTAGTATCAGAAAGCACCTCAGACTCTTCCACCGCCGCAATAGCCGTATTAATGCCAAACAAGCTCAGCAATAGACCGACTGTGAGTACAAACGATTGAGCACATCGCGTTAATATTTTCATTATCTGAGACCTATTTTTAAGATCCATCTTTATGATCCAAAAGCTAAATGATTCTAAAGATAAGGCCCAATTTCGTGAGCCTTAGCTAGGTGAACCTGAGTCATTTCTCTGTCAGGTTAGCCACGACGCCATGTGTGGTATTTTTCTAACCAGCGCAATACAGTTTCTGGTGCATGGTTACGCTTCCATTCACCTGCGGCGTACTTGTTGCCTTCGGCCCATGTTGGGTAGCTGTGAATCGTGCCTAAAATCTTGTTAAGGCCTAAGCCGTGTTTCATCGCCAACACAAATTCTGCAATTAAGTCGCCAGCGTGTTCAGACACCACGGTCACACCTAAGATTTTATCTTTACCTTTAGGGGTAATCACTTTAATAAACCCTTCGGTAGCACTGTCGGTAATGGCGCGATCAAGCTCGGCAAAATCAAAGCGAGTCACTTCGTAATCAATACCTTGCTGTTTGGCTTCGTATTCATTAATACCCACACGAGCCACTTCTGGATCGATAAACGTAGTCCATGGAATGACGCGGTAATCCACTTTGAACTTTTTCAAGTGTCCAAACAGTCCATTGACTGCCGCGTACCAGCCTTGATGCGCCGCTACGTGAGTAAATTGATAAGGCCCAACAATGTCACCCGCCGCATAGATATTTGGGTATAAGGTTTCTAAATATTCATTGGTGACGATAGTGCGGTTGGTTTCAATGCCTAGCTCTTCTAAGCCGTAACCGCTTAAGCGAGCACTACGACCGACAGCACATAATAGTTGGTCGTATTCTAACGCTAACTCTTGCTCTTGATGCTTAACAATAAGGTATTTTTTACCGTCACGCAGTTCGCAGCGCAGCGCTTGGTGTGAGGTTAAAATATTCACGCCACTTTTTTGCAAAGCTTGGGTGGCAAACTCAGACACTTCAAGATCTTCTTTGATCATGATGCGCTCAGCCATTTCAACTTGAGTCACTTTGGATCCTAAACGGGCAAAGCTTTGTGCCAGTTCAGAACCAATTGGGCCGCCGCCCAGTACCACTAATTTTTGTGGTGCAGTATCGAGTTTTGCAAACTCATCCCACAAGGTATCACTGGTAACATAACCGACTTCTTCTATGCCTGGTAACGGTGGCACAAACGGGCGAGCACCTGTAGCAATGACAATGCTGCGCGCGGTTAAGCGACTGGTGTGACCGTCTGGGTGGCTAATTTCAACTGTCCATGGGTCAACTAATTTTGCATAGCCTTTGACTACGTCGACACCTAGATTAGTGTAACGCTCAACACTGTCGTGGGGAGCTATATCGGCCACCACTTGATGCACGCGCGCCATGACTTTTTTAAATGAGAATTCAGGAGTGCTGTCTTCTAAGCCGTAATGATGGGCGTTTCGTATTTGCTGAGCAATTTTAGCGCTTTTAATAATCGCTTTACTCGGCACACAGCCATAGTTTAAGCAGTCGCCGCCCATTTCGCCGGCTTCAATTAAGGTCACTTTAGCTTTTACTGCGGCAGCAATATAACTGGTTACTAGGCCACCAGCACCTGCGCCAATCACAATCATGTTGCGATCAAATTTAGCTGGCTTGGTCCATTTGCTGTATACGCGACGTTTTTTGATCATATTGACTATTGCCTTAGCGATAAGCGGGAATAAACCTAATAGTGCAAACGACAGGATGAGATTAAGCGATAAAATGTTCGATAAGCTGTCAATTTGTGCCAGCTGAGTACCGGCATTAACGTAAACAAAGGTACCCAAAAACATGCCGACTTGGCTTACCCAGTAAAAAGTCCACGATTTAAAAGCGGTCACACCCATTAGCATGTTGATTAAAAAGAACGGAAATATTGGTACCAAACGTAAGGTAAATAAGTAAAAGCCGCCTTCTTTTTCAATGCCGGCATCAATCGCCGCTAAGCGCTCAGGAAAACGTTGTTTAATTGAGTCACGCAATAGATAACGCGACACTAAAAATGCCATTGTTGCGCCGATACTTGAGGCAAACGAAGCAATAATTAACCCTTCGACGATGCCAAATAAGGCTCCCGAGGCGATGGTAAGAATCGCGGCACCAGGTAAGGACAATGCGGTTACGGCCACGTACAATAAAAAGAACCCGCCAATAACTAACAATGGTGACTCTTCACGTAATTGACTAAAGTCATTCATCGAGCCTTTTAGGCCCTCTAAGGTCAGTAATTGATGCAAATCAAAGTGGAAAAATAACCCCACTAATGATGCAGCAATCAGTAATAACACAATTTTTTTAAACATAATTTATAGCCTTAAAATGAATGCTGTAAGGTAAGGGTAGCGTTAACAGGTAGTTCAGGAAAAACCAATGTCGATCCGAAATAACCGCCTTCAAACACCGGACGCCAGTTCTTTTGGTTAGTCACGTTATTCACATCCAGCCTTACACTTGTTTGCTCGGTAAAATCATAGCGAGTGCTAACGTTAAGCGTGTATTGATCGCGAATATACACAGTCGATAAATAGTCTAATGGGTAACTCTTGGTATATAGACCGGAGAAACCGGCTTTCCATTTCTCAGTAATCGACATTCCGCCATTAATTGTGAACGTTTGTTCAGGCAAGCCTTGTACACGGCGGTCCGACGGTGCAAATGAAGCGAAGTTTGGTGCGCCAATACCCGTGCCTTGAATAATATCTGGGCGTGAGTTATCAAACGTATCGGCAACTTGTACCGTATCTTGGCTACTGGCAGAATCATCATAGCGAGCGTCTAAATAACTGTAGCCTGCGCTTAACCAAAATGGGTCTGCATCATAAAAGGCTTGGGCTTCAAAGCCTTTAGTGCGAATGCCGGTGTTGCTGCCATCACGATTTCGCAGACTGCGTTTTTGGTCAAACACTGCAGCATCAACATACCAAGCACTGTCGCTTGGCGAATATTTTATGCCGACTTCAGTTAAGGTGTTTTCGGTGGCAAAGTTTTGGCTACTAATTTGGTTGTTGGCGCCTAACGTGGTGCCGCCAGCCATACTGTTTGAGGTTGATTCGTTATAACTTGCGCTGGCATAGGTAGTGATGTCGTCACTAAGGCGGTAACTCAAACTGACTTGGCCAGATTCAAGCATTTCACTTATTGAATCGCTGGCTGCAACTTGCCCTTGTGGAGCAATGGCATCACGCGCATCTACATTATAAAAATCGGCACGATAACCTACGCTGGTGGAAAACTTATCTGTCCATTGGCTGTTATGTTGAATGGCTAGACCGGTTTGCCAGCTGGTTGAGTCAGTGGTGTCAGATAATGAAAAATCGCCGCTGCCATCTGCATTGGTATCGTACTGAGCACCGGGTGACACAAACACACCAGGGCGCAGTTCAACTAATCGACCTTGTTGCTCAGCAGTAAGCGGAATACGGCGATTTTCAATGGGGCCAGTTAAATCGATAGGTAAGTCAGCTTCGGTGGTAAATTGACTGTAACCTAATACTTTGTTGTAGCGGATATCCACCGCAGTAATGGTGCTTTGAGCATCGCTCCATGTATAGGCTAATTCAACTCTGTTTTGTGCAGTATCTGCACCATCAATAATTTCAACAAAACTATTTTGAGCAATTTCTTCACGTTCTAAATGTTGATAATAGGTAATGTTTTTAAAGGTCGCTTTATCGCTTAACTCACGCACATAAGTACTGTGAAGTAAGAAGGTTTGGGCGTTATTGATGTTGTCTGGGTCGGTTAATACTTGGCTGCGATCTATCTCAACTAACCCGGTTGGCGATACGATAGCATTAGCGCCAGCAATGGTACTGCCATTAGGCTGTACACCTTGACCTGTAACGTATAAACCGTTGTCGATTAATGCTTGAGTTGGACGGTTAATCCCCGCGTTGTCGGTAAACTCAACATCATAGTATTCGACATTAATGTCCCAGGTGCTGGCATCGTCTGGCAGTAAACGAAATGCCACAAAAATACTGTCGCTTTTAAAGCCTGAATAATCATAAAAGCTGCCATTATCGATATGTTCTGCACTTAAGCGAACACCGCTTTGATTGGCGACAATGTCAGTGCCAACATCTATTTGAGCTCGGTAATGATCCCAACTGCCGCCAGATAGGGTGAGCTTATTAAATTGCTCGTCAGTTGGCGCGACTTTGGAATGCAAGTTAACAAAACCGCCATTACGTTGGCTGGTGCCCAGTAGCACTGGCGGCGCACCCTTTACCACATCAATTTGATCAATGGCGTTAAATGACATCGGTACACCAAAGCCATTGTTGCCCGCCTGGCGGCGCACACCATCTTGATATAACTCACCTAATTGTCCACGAATAGTGGGTAGGCTTGATGCGCCAAAGCCACTTGCTGAGTAACTGTTTGGGCTGACTTTTTGAATATCGGATAAGTCAGTGATATTAAGCTGTTCAATCATTTCACTGGTGATAGGCGTAACTGAACGTGCGATATCTTTTAATGCTATTCCGTCACCAAATGGGCCATTAACCGTGCTGTTTTTAGGTGACATGCCTTTATCGTTAATCGATTTACCTGATACCTGAATGACTTCGATAGATGAGGTGTCTTCGGCTGCTGTAGCCATTGATGAGGCTATAGACGAATACAGGGCTAGGCTAATAGCGAGTGCGGTAAGTGAACGGTTAGGGTAACGATAAATAGGCATAATTTTTTCTGCTGTAATGAACTTGGTGAAAGAGACCTTGTTGTTAACAAGTATATTTCAATCATGTTATGCCAATTTTCATTGTATTAGATCTAAATGGCATAACTACTAGCGCAACATAATCTTGGCAAACTCGGTCAATTGGCGGCTGATTGAGTATTTTAGTCAAATCAGTTTAGCCTATTAAAAGCTCATTAGAATGAGTTTTATTTATATTTTTTAAGGAATTATGATGCAAACAACACTGACTAGCGATGTTCAAAGTAAATTACAATGGTCGTTATTATCTTTACGCTTAGGTGTATTTTTAGTGATGCTAGTGTGGACATTGGATAAATTCGTCAATCCTGGCCATAGCATGAAAATATTTGAGAAGTTTTACGGCATTGGTGGTGTGAGTGAAGTCGCAGCATATATTATGGGTGGCTTACAATTACTGCTCGTGTTCGCTTTTGTATTAGGGTTTAAAAAGCGTATCACTTACGGGGTTATCTTTCTAATGCATGGCGCTTCAACATTATCGGCATTTAACCAATATTTTGATGCATTTAATAACTTATTATTCTTTGCTGCATGGCCAATGTGGGCTGCTTGTTTTGCGCTTTATATGCTAAGAAATGAAGATACTAAGTTTACTGTGAAATAAATGTAGAGAATAAAGACAAGCAATAGTTCTGATGCTTATTAGGCCTATTGCTTGGTTACCATAGTTACTCTGAAGTAGAATCTGCTATCTTAACGTTATAGATTGTTTTTGGAGTCAATGTATTGATGAGGCAAAGGCTTATTTGGGTTGTGATTAAAATGGAAGGGAAACGATGAAAACACCTGCTAGTGCTTCGTTGTATGCTGACCTGAGCCTGATCGATATCGGTATGGAATTGTTCATTGAAATTCATTTTGCCAATGGTAAAAAAGCCCAGTCACGTTCTAGCTTGATTGGTTATCAAGTTGGACGGTTTATCTTGATTGAGTATCCCAATAAAGGTTTTTCTGAGGCTTATCAACATATGTTAGCCAATGCTGAAATTGTGGTAAGGGCTATGACCAATAGTGGATTTAAAGACATTATTGCCTTTAAATCCACTATATTATCTGTGGTTAATCAACCGATTAGAATGCTGTGTCTTAGTGTGCCTAAAACCATTATCAAGAAAAAGGTCAGAGAGCAGTTGCGTGTTAATATTGAGCAAGAAGTGTTTATTATGCACAATGACAAAAAAATCAGTGCGAAAATGCTCGATTTTTCTGCTACTGGCTGCTTGCTGACGGTTGACGCCAAGTCGGTGAATATTGAACAAGGCGAAGAAATACATGTGGCTATCTCAATTAATACTGACCTTTCTGGGATCTTAACGGGTAGCATGGTCAAAGTTCAAAATGTTGAAGATGTATTGAATATTGGGGTGAAATTTTCAGATGAGCATCCACAATTAAAAGATAATATTTTCAGCTATTTTTTAGTCAGTTCAACTACAAAATCGTAACTCAAATTGAATCCTATTTGTGGGCTATCATTGTGAATCATCGTCCTTAAAAAAGATAAAAAAAAGCGCATCAAAAAATGCGCGAAAATTCACAAGCAAACACGGTATTACAGCTTTTGTTATTAGACTAAAAGCAGGCTAAAGGTCAGTTTACCTTTAGCCTGCTTTTAGCGTTATTATGGCTAGCAAGCTGTTAATCTAAATAGTTTAAAATGCCTAATGCAGCATCTCGACCTTCTGCTATAGCAGTAACAACCAGGTCAGACCCTCGCACCATATCACCACCGGCAAACACTTTAGGGTTAGTGGTTTGGAATGGATTGTCGTCGGTTTTCTTGGCCTTAACTAATCCCCATTCGTTGGTTTCGATTCCAAAATCACTAAACCAAGCAGCAGGGCTAGCTTGGAAACCAAAGGCTATAATCAGCGCATCGGTTGCCAATATTTGCTCACTACCTGCAATGATTTCAGCGCGTTGACGTCCACTGGCATCAGCTTCACCCATTTGGGTTTCAACGCATTCAATCCCGACCACTTGACCGTTTTCTGCTTTAATTGCCACTGGTTGACGATTAAATAAGAAGTTAACCCCTTCTTCGCGCGCATTTTGCACTTCACGGCGAGAGCCTGGCATGTTGGCTTCGTCACGACGGTATGCACACGTTACACTTTTAGCGCCTTGACGAATGGCTGTACGTACACAATCCATTGCAGTATCACCGCCGCCTAATACCACAACATCTTTACCCTCAAGGCTTAGGTAGGGTGTGGCGTCATCTTGAGTACCCATAATGTGATGGGTATTGCCAATAAGATACGGCAGCGCTTGGAGCACGCCTTGAGCGTCTTCGTTAGGCAGTTTAGCCTTCATGGCGGTGTATGTACCCATACCTAGGAAGACTGAATCGTATTCATCTAATAGGCTCTGAAAGCTAATATCTTTTCCGACAGTCACACCCATTTTAAATTGAATGCCCATGCCTTCAAGCACTGAACGGCGAGTTGCCATTACACTTTTATCAAGCTTGAAAGAAGGAATGCCATAAGTAAGCAAGCCACCTATCTGCGGATATTTATCATACACCACGGCTTGCACACCATTGCGAGCCAACACGTCAGCACACCCAAGACCCGCAGGACCCGCGCCAATAATGGCAACACGTTCTTTACGTGGTGTTACATCCTTCAAGTTTGGGCGCCAACCTTGGGCTATCGCAGTATCGGTAATGTACTTTTCAACACTACCGATTGTGACCGCACCAAAGTCATCGTTTAAGGTACAAGCCCCTTCGCATAAACGGTCTTGCGGGCACACTCGTCCGCAGATTTCTGGCAAAGTATTGGTTTCATGCACCAAGTCTGCCGCTTCCATAATGCGACCTTCTTCTGCCAATTTTAGCCAGTTTGGAATGTAGTTATGCAGAGGGCATTTCCATTCGCAATACGGGTTACCACAGTCAAGACAGCGGTCGGCTTGCTCTTTTACTTCTGGTTGTGTAAACGGCTGATAAATTTCAATAAATTGTGTAGCACGTTTTTTCGCTTCATGTTTAATGGGGTCAGCTCGACCCACTTCTATAAATTGAAAGTCATTGCTCATAATGATTACCCCGCCTTTACCACTAATTCCGGACTCTTCTGCTCAATTTTTAGCAGGTCAGCAACGGCAATATTCTTTGGTTTAACTAATACAAAACAATCCAACCAGTTGTCAAAATCACTTAAAATCATGTAAGCATGCTCACTGCCTGTTTCAGCATAGTGAGTTTCGATCAGGCCTTTTAAGTGTTGCTGGTGGATGGTAGATTCTAATTTTTGAGTATCGACCATTTCGGTGTTTACTCGGCGACTAAAGCGACCAAACTGGTCAAATACATAGGCAAATCCGCCTGTCATACCCGCACCGAAGTTGACCCCAGTCTTGCCTAAGATAACCACGATACCGCTGGTCATGTATTCACAGCAATTATCACCACTGCCTTCAACGACCGCGATGGCGCCAGAGTTACGTACAGCAAAACGCTCACCCGCTTGGCCTGCAGCAAACAACTTACCGCCAGTAGCGCCATACAAACATGTGTTACCCATAATGGCGCTGCGTTCACTTTGGAACGGGCTACCGATAGGTGGGTGAATAACAATTTTACCGCCAGACATGCCTTTACCAACATAATCATTGGCATCGCCGCACAGTTTAAGTTCAAGGCCAGTGCTATTCCATACGCCAAAGCTTTGACCCGCGCTGCCACTAAATCCAAGTGTGATCGGCTGTTTTGCGCCAGTAACACCAACTGTAGTGGCGATAAAACCTGACAATGTCGCGCCTACCGAGCGATCGGTATTATTGATTTGATATTGATAAGAGAACGGTTCGCCGCTTTCAACAGCACTACGACAATCAGCTAACAAGGTTTGGTTTAGTTGACCGACATCTGAAGGCGGATTGGTTTCTTTCCAAGTCAATGACGAGTTTGGCTGTACTTTTGGTTTATATAAAATTGGCGCTAAATCCAAGCCTCGCTGCTTGTCTGTTTGACCTTCAAGCGCATGTAACCAGTCGCTCCGTCCGACTAAATCTTCGAACTGAGTTACCCCTAATGCAGCCATCCATTCACGGACTTCTTGAGCCACAAATTCAAAGTAGGTCATGACACGTTCTGGTAAACCGTGATAATGGTTTTCGCGTAAGTTTTTATCTTGAGTTGCAACACCTGTTGCACAATTATTAAGATGACAAATACGTAAGTATTTACACCCTAGCGCAATCATTGGCACAGTACCAAAGCCAAAGCTTTCGGCACCCAGTAACGCTGCTTTAATCACGTCGGTACCGGTTTTTAAGCCGCCATCCACTTGTAAGCGGATTTTATGACGTAAACCATTTTCTACTAGCGACTGATGCACCTCTGCTAATCCAAGCTCCCAAGGAGAACCGGCGTATTTCACCGAGGTGATAGGGCTTGCGCCAGTGCCGCCGTCGTAACCTGATATGGTGATCATATCGGCATAGGCTTTTGCAACACCGGTTGCAATGGTGCCAACACCGGGTTCTGATACTAGCTTGACCGACACTAAGGCTTTTGGATTGATTTGTTTTAAATCGAAAATCAGCTGAGCTAAATCTTCAATCGAGTAAATATCGTGGTGCGGTGGCGGTGAAATCAAGGTCACACCTGGACGAGCATGACGAAGTCCTGCGATTTCAACACTGACTTTGTGCCCCGGTAATTGCCCGCCTTCACCCGGTTTAGCGCCTTGAGCGATTTTAATTTGCAGCACATCAGCGTTAACTAAGTAATGCGCGGTCACGCCAAAGCGACCCGATGCAATTTGTTTGATGGCCGAGTTACGTTCGCTATTGAAACGACGCGCATCTTCTCCACCTTCACCAGAGTTTGAGCGTCCACCAAGACGGTTCATCGCAACAGCTAACGCTTCATGAGCTTCTGGGCTTAATGCACCGATACTCATGGCTGCGCTATCAAAACGAGAGTAAAGCTTTTCAGCGCCTTCTACCGTGTCTATTTCAATGGCATTTAGTTGACCTTTAATGCCTATTAAATCACGTAACGTGGCCACTGGGCGATCATCAACTAAATGAGTAAACTTTTTGTACTCGGCGTAGTTTTTATCTTTTAATGATGCTTGTAAGGTATTCACTACATCTGGGTTAAAGGCGTGATATTCACCACCTTCAACATATTTTAACAAACCACCTTGCGGTAATGGCACATGTGCCCGATATGCGGCTGTATGAAGTATTTTCTGGTCATCAGCAATATGGTTAAAGCTGACACCTTCAATACGACTAATTACGCCTTTAAAACATAATTCAATCACATCACTGGCTAAACCTACTGCTTCAAATTGTTGGCTACAACGATATGAACCAACGGTACTGATGCCCATTTTAGACATGATTTTACGTAAACCTTTTTCAATGCCATAACGGAAGTTAAGCATTAAATGGGTTACATCATCTACTTTATGTAGTTTTGCCATCGCTGAAATAGATTCATAGGCAAGGTAAGGGTAGATAGCCGTTGCACCAAAACCAATTAACACCGCAAAATGATGCGGATCGCGTGTTGAAGCCGTTTCAACAATAATGTTAGTGTCACAACGCAGGCTCTTATCCACTAAACGAGTTTGCACCGAGCCCACAGCCATAGCGGCAGGGATAACTTGAGCACTTTTCGCTACTGCACGGTCTGACAATACTAACAATGTCGTGCCGCTGCGAGCTAAGCGTTCTGCTTCGTCGGTAATACGGCGAATAGCTTGCTCTAGTGTTTCATTGGCATCGTAGTTTAAATCAACTGTGTTGGCGCGATAGTTAGTACTGTCTAACCCTAGTAACTGATTAAAGTCACTGAATAACAAAATTGGTGAATTGAACATGACTCGGTAAGCATTACCGGTGGTCTCGCTAAATAGATTTTGTTCACGGCCGACGCAAGTGGCTAACGACATCACGTGTTTTTCACGTAACGGATCAATAGGCGGGTTGGTTACCTGAGCAAATTTTTGACGGAAATAGTCGTACAATGAACGCGACTTTTTCGACAATACAGCCATAGGAGTGTCATCACCCATTGAGCCAATGGCTTCTTCACCTTTACTGGCAAGTACCCAAATAACTTGTTCTAATTCTTCGCGGGTAAAACCAAACTGTTTTTGATATTGCAGCAGTGTTTTACTATCAAAGCCACTTGAACCTTGTTTAGTCGGTGCCATTTCCTCAGCAGGGATCAATGTCTGACTGTTTTTAGCCATCCACTCTTTGTAAGGATGACGACGCTTTAAGTCATTATCAATTTCAAATGAATGATACAAACGACCATTCAAGGTATCTAACACTAATAACTCACCGGGCCCAACGCGGCCTTTTTCAATCACTTCATCGGCGGAATAATCCCAAATACCCACTTCAGACGCTAAGGTGAGGATACGATCCTTGGTTATAACGTAACGAGAAGGGCGTAGGCCGTTGCGATCTACCGCGCAGGCAGCGTGGCGGCCATTGGTCATTACAATGCCTGCAGGGCCGTCCCACGGCTCCATGTGCATTGAGTTAAAATCATAGAATGCTTTTAACTCGTCATCCATTTCAGGATTTGATTGCCATGCAGGTGGAATAAGCAAGCGCATAGCTCGATATAAATCCATCCCGCCTGATAACAACATTTCGAGCATATTGTCTAAAGAAGACGAGTCTGAACCTGTTTCGTTAACAAAAGGGGCGGCCTGTTGTAAATCGGGTAGTAAAGGTGAATTAAACTTATAGGCGCGCGCTCTTGCCCATTGGCGGTTACCGGTAATGGTATTGATTTCGCCGTTATGAGCAAGGTAACGAAACGGTTGAGCTAATGGCCACTTTGGCGATGTGTTAGTTGAAAAGCGCTGATGGAATAAGCATATAGCACTTTTTAAGCGAATGTCTGCTAGGTCGGTATAAAATGATGGCAGATCTGCAGGCATCATTAAGCCTTTATAGACAATGACTTGCCCTGAAAGGCTGGCGACATAAAAGTCTTTGTCATCGGTGATCTGTTGTTCAAGACGACGACGAGCCATATACAAGCGACGTTCAAGATCTTTTTCCCGCCAGCCCACAGGCGCGTTGATCAATACTTGATAAATTTGTGGCAAACTTTCCCGGCCAATCTCCCCCAAGACATCCGGATTAATCGGTACTTTACGCCAGCCAGCGACACTGAGTGTTTCTCGTTGTAGTTCTTTTTCTAAGATAAACTTCGCTTCATCAGCGCGTTGTTCATCCTGGCTGAGAAATAGCATACCTACGGCAAAATTTCGGCTTAAATGCCAATCGTTTTCTGCTGCAATAGCTTCAAAAAAATCTGTAGGCATTTGCATTAATAAACCACAGCCATCACCTGTGCGTCCGTCAGCTGCAATACCACCACGATGCTTCATTCGATCGAGACCATGAATCGCGGTACGCACAATGCGGTGACTCGCGTCGCCGTCCATTTGTGCAATTAAACCAAATCCGCAATTGTCACGCTCAAAACTGGGATGATACAAGCTCATACAAAAAACCCCCTAAACCTCTACAAGATACGACTCGGGGTAAATTTGAAGAATATCCATAGATATGCACCCGAACCATTCAAATTAAACTGAGAATGAATAAAGGTCAAACCAAAAAAATGCAACAAACTGAAATGTTATTACTAAAATTACGTTATAAGCTACCAGCTTTACGTTAACGTAAACTGTGATAAATCACCTATAACGTTCTGAATAAAAAGAATTTTAGAAAAAATTAAAACAATTGTTTACCTTTTTGCAACAACAACAAGGAATTATTTTTGAAATAAAAATAGTGAATTTTATTTCAAATACAGTCTTTGGGTAAAAAATTATTCTAAATGACTAAATATTCATTTTAGATAATGTATAAATTACTCAAATTGTTTTAAATGTTTTTGGCGTTTGCACACAACTTTAAGGTCTACTTGAATTGATAGACAGTTTATTGATTTAGCACCAAGACAGGTGTTTATCGTCTGACTACACTGGCGAACTTTGGAGTGATGATGAGAACAACTTGTGGGTTTAGATGATTACGTTAATACGTTTGGAGTGCATTGCAAACGTTTATATGGGCAAAGGATAAAAAAACTAACTATCGATGCCCAATTTACCTGTCCCAATCGAGATGGCACGTTAGGGGTAGGCGGCTGTACTTTTTGTAATGTCGCCTCATTTAGTGACGATAGAGGTAGAGAGCAGCCAATTGCAATGCAATTAACTGAAGGTAAGGTTCGCGCTCAATCTGCAAAAAAATGCACTGCATCTGTGGATGTTAATTCCGCTTCTACTGCAAAATATATCGCGTATTTTCAGGCTTATACTAGCACCTACGACGAATATAAAGTGTTAAAGCAAAAGTATGATCAAGCTCTTGAGGATGCCGATATTGTCGGACTTCATATAGGAACTCGTCCTGACTGTGTGCCTAATGAAGTACTTGATTTACTGGTTGAGTATCAACAAAGAGGCATTGAAGTGTGGCTGGAACTTGGCTTACAAACGGCCAATAATCACACTTTAAAGCGGATTAATCGTGGCCACCAGTTGTGTGAGTATCGTGAAACAGTTAAAAAGGCGCGCGCTAAAGGCATTAAGGTGTGTACCCATCTGATTTTAGGTTTGCCAGGTGAAACATCGGCAGACTATTTTAATAGTTTACAAACAGTATTAGGGATCGGTGTTGATGGACTAAAATTGCACCCTTTGCATATCGTTGAAGGCAGTATTATGGCGAAGCAGTGGCGTTATCATCCTATGCCGCTAATGAGTCTAGAAGAGTATGCCTCTGAGGCTGCAAAACTCATTCGTCACACCCCAAAAGAGATTATCTTTCATCGCGTAACGGCCTACACCAAAAAACCAATGTTACTCGCCCCTGATTGGTGTGCGTTTAGGTGGGATGGTTTAGTGGCGATTGTGGATGAACTTAAAGAATTCGGCGGGCAAGGCAGTGCAATATCTTTAACTACCAAAGCATGGTTTAGCGGGGACATATCAATAGTTTAATCGTGAATGAATAAATAAGATCAAAATAAAAATTGTTTTCTATTAATCTAAATGAAAGCGCTAACGATTATCAACTGTATTATTGAGTAAAATATTACCAATATGATGTATTTTTAAACATTGGTAATACCTGCTGGGTATTTATGTTAATAAAATGTAATGTTTCCATTAAATAACAACTAAATGACAGCTAAATATTGGCAAGTCTTGCATAGGGTATTTTACTCGGTATCATATTTATAATTTTATAGCGTTATATTTTGATAGAGGTGCCTTTATGTCCACAACGCAGTTAGAGTCAATATTGGATCTCAATACCCTTGAGCAATATATCAGTGCCATAGGTGCTGGAACATTATTGAAAAGCGTAGTGTTATTCGAGCAGTTAATGCCTGAATATATCAGTAGCTTAGTGAAAGCTGGCGATGCAAATGACAAAGAAACGTTATGCGCAGAAGCTCATAAATTTAAAGGTGCTGCAGGATCTGTTGGTCTTAAACGCGTTCAGCAATTTTCACAGTTACTACAACACGGTGAAGAAGCTCAATGGGAAACTGAACATAAGGTATGGCTTGCTGAAATCGTTGCGCATGCTGCACAAGATCTACAACAACTGAAAGTGTATTTAGAAGCGAAAGCGTAATTAGCAGTACAGTCTTGTGTTGGCAGCATAATCAGTTTGGATGAGCATGCGGCACAAGATTTACCGCAACTGAAAGCTTACTTATAAGCAAAAGTGTAATGACCCGTAGAGTATAGTGTTAGCAGCATAATCAGTTTAGATAAGCATCTACATTAGTGCCTGGAATCAGTTTGTTGAAATGCCTCTTATTGAAAGAGGCATTTTTTATGGTCGTTTGTTCAATATCGGACATCGACCCCTTGTTATTTTAGCTATTTTAATTCATTATTTGAATTAAAATAGCTAAAGGTAATCGTTTGTATGAAAAATCTTCCTAGCCTCAAGAACCTTTATTATTTGGTTCATTTACACCAAGAGCAAAATTTTAATCGCGCCGCCAAGATATGCTTTGTGAGTCAATCGACTTTATCTAGTGGTATCCAAAACCTGGAAGAACAACTGGGTTATCAGTTGATTGAACGTGATCATAAATCATTCATGTTTACCGCCATCGGTGAAGAAGTGGTTGAGCGTGCTCGAAATATTCTAACCAATGTTGATGACTTAGTTGAATTGGTTAAAAATCAAGGCGAACCGATGACAGGCGAAATTCGTTTAGGTTGTATTCCGACAATCGCGCCTTTCTTACTGAGTCGAGTGGTTAAGTTATGCCAGCAAGATTACCCTAAACTCAGTTTGTTATTAAAAGAAGACACAACCGAACGTCTTTTGGATGCATTGGCAAAAGGTGAGTTGGATTTATTGATATTAGCGTTACCTGTCGACACAAGTGGTTTTCATAGCATGAAGGTAGGTATTGATCCGTTTAAAATGGTGATGCACAAAGAGGCATCGGAACAATTTTTACAGCCGATTGATTACCAAAAAATGCCAGACGAAAGTATCTTTTTACTGCAAGCTGAACATTGTATTACTGGTCACGCGATTACAGCATGCCAACTGGGTGATAGCGCCAAAATTAATCCATTTGCTGCAACCAGTTTGCATACTCTAGTGCAGATGGTAAAC
>NZ_JACJFI010000370.1 GCF_014164505.1 Shewanella sp. SG41-4
TCAGCAACATCAAGGTAGCGCGGCCAATATTATCGATGCAAAAGTACTGCGTATTAGTCCGATAGTGGATGCACAAAGCGGTACATTTAAAGTGACGTTAGCCGTGCCAAATCACGATGCAGCATTAAAAGCGGGTATGTTTACTCGAGTTGAACTTAAATACGACACCCACCTAGATGTACTTACCGTTCCTTATAATGCATTAATCAACCAAGATAACATTCAGGCACTGTATGTGATTAAAGACACCTTGGCACAACGACGTGAAGTCACCTTGGGTTTTCGTGAAAATAACACAGTTGAAATTTTATCGGGTGTTGAGGATGGCGAACAAATTGTCATCCGTGGTCAACAAAACCTCAAAGATCAAGCATTGGTAGAGGTTATTACTCCACTTAGCTTCGCTGCAATTCGATAACGGAGCGGGATAATGTCGATAATTAACACCTCAGTTAAACGCCCCGTCACGGTATGGATGTTCATGTTCGCTGTGATGCTTTTTGGCATGGTTGGATTTTCTCGCCTCGCGGTAAAACTGTTACCCGATTTAAGCTATCCAAGCGTAACCATACGCACAGCATATGATGGCGCGGCTCCGGTTGAAATTGAGCAGCTAGTATCAAAGCCAATTGAAGAAGCCGTTGGTGTCGTCAAAGGACTACGGAAAATCAGTTCCATTTCTCGTTCGGGCATGTCAGATGTTGTGCTTGAGTTTGAATGGGGCACAAATATGGACATGGCTAGTCTTGAAGTGCGTGAAAAAATCGACACTATTGAGCTGCCTTTAGACATTAATAAGCCATTATTATTGCGTTTTAACCCCAATCTTGATCCCATCATGCGCTTAGCTTTTTCTGTACCCAATGCAGATGCGGAGCAGTTAAAGCAAATGCGAACTTTTGCAGATGAGGAGTTAAAACGACGTTTAGAAGCCTTGTCTGGTGTTGCTGCCGTAAGGCTATCTGGTGGGTTAGAGCAAGAAGTTCATATTGAATTAAATCAACAAAAACTAAGTCAACTGAATCTTAATGCCGACCAGGTTAAGCGCCGAATAAATGAAGAAAACATCAACCTTTCAGCAGGTAAAGTAATCCAAGGTGATAAAGAATACTTGGTCAGAACGTTAAACCAATTCAATTCTTTAGATGAATTAGGCCAGGTGATTATCTACCGCGATGGCCAAACGTTAGTCAGATTATCTGATATTGCGGTGATTAGTGATGCCTACAAAGAACGCAGTGATATTACTCGCATCGGCGAAGTGGAATCTATTGAACTAGCCATATACAAAGAAGGTGACGCCAATACTGTTGCTGTCGCGCAAAAACTACGCTCTGAACTTGAAAAAATCAATCAAGCTAATGAACACAATAAGTTAAAAGTTATTTACGACCAATCTGAGTTTATTGAAAGCGCAGTAAATGAAGTAACATCTGCGGCGTTATTTGGCAGTTTACTGGCGATGCTGGTTATTTACTTGTTTTTACGAGATATTATTGCCACTCTGATTATTTCAATCTCGATCCCCTTTTCGGTTATTGCCACCTTTAACATGATGTATTTTGCCGATATCAGCTTAAATATTATGTCGTTAGGTGGTATTGCGTTAGCGATTGGTTTATTGGTCGACAATGCCATTGTGGTCTTAGAAAACATAGATCGTTATAAATCTCAAGGCATGAGTAAAATGGAAGCCGCCGTCACGGGATGTAAAGAAGTCTCTGGCGCCATTTTTGCTTCAACACTTACTACATTGGCAGTTTTTGTACCTTTGGTGTTTGTCGACGGCATAGCAGGAGCTCTATTTGCCGACCAAGCTCTCACCGTCACTTTCGCCCTACTCGCCTCATTATTTGTTGCCTTAACAGCCATTCCTATGTTGGCATCGCGACAAGGTTTTACTAACCTACCGCAACCAGTTGAAGTGGCTAAAAAACCTAAACCTACTAGCCGAAAAGGAAAAATAGCCTACTACTTACTGGCAGTGCTGAGTTTTCCATTTAAACTCTTGTTTAGCTATTTGCCTTCAGGATTGTTAACCGCAATTATTGTCATTAGCCGTTTTGTAAGTAGTGTATTTGGACTGTTACTCAAACCCATCTGCGCTGGCTTTAACTACTTATATCGCATAGTCGAATCAATCTACTTCCGTATATTACATCACGCTCTTCGCCACCAAGTATTAACCATTGTGTTAGCACTATTGGTGACCCTAGCGTCAACCAGTTTGCTGCCTAAGTTAGGGGTCGAATTAATTCCGCCGATGAATCAAGGTGAGTTTTATGTCGAAATTTTATTACCGCCAGGCAACGAAGTCAGTGAAACTGATGCCGTATTACAGCAGCTAGCCCTGTCGATTAAAGACCGTGACGATGTTAAACACGCCTATAGCCAAGCGGGTAGCGGTGGGTTAATGACATCGGATACTGCTAGAGGTGGTGAAAACTGGGGCAGATTACAAGTGGTACTAGCTGATCCTTTAGCCTTTAATGCCGTTAGTCAGGTACTGCGTAATACAGCAAAAAATATTCCTGAATTAGAAGCTCAAATTGAACATCCAGAATTATTCAGCTTTAAAACCCCACTTGAAATCGAGCTATCGGGTTATGATTTAGCTCAACTCAAACAAAGCGCTGACCAACTGGTTAATGCTTTATCTCAGTCTGATCGCTTTAGTGACATCAATACTACCTTACGAGATGGCCAACCAGAGATCAGCATTCGCTTTGACCATGCCCGTTTAGCCGCCCTTGGGATGGACGCTCCCACAGTAGCTAACCGTATTGCCCAACGTGTAGGTGGCACTATTGCCAGCCAGTTCACGGTACGCGATCGTAAAGTGGACATTTTGGTGCGCAGCGAATTAAGCGAACGCGATCAAATTAGCGACATTGAATCGTTAATTATTAATCCTAATAGCGCCCAGCCGATCCCCTTAAGTGCTATTGCCACAATCGACTTACAAATTGGTCCTTCGGCGATTAATCGTATCAGCCAACAGCGAGTCGCTATTG
>NZ_JACJFI010000371.1 GCF_014164505.1 Shewanella sp. SG41-4
CCCGACTCCATTAAACGTTGCATAGCAGTGAAAATCATTCGATGAGAACGAGAATAAAAATCTTCTGGCACAACCGCTTCAGAAACTCGATCCCACGCTTCAGCATCTAGCATCAATCCACCCAAAACGGATTGTTCTGCTTCAATGGAATGTGGCGGTAATTTTAATGCATTAACTTCTACATCTCTTTGCCTGTTTCTTGCTTTAAAAGCACCTTGTTGTGACATTAACACTCCCAATTTACAACGACTTTATAAAATATGGTATAACACCGTGGTCTAGCTTCATTTGCCGTCATGACGAATTAACATAACAGCTTAGTCAAACGAAAATAAAATAATTATTTAAGGAAAATACATGCGTACCGTACTCGTTGCAGCACTGATGCTCACATCTGGTTTAGCTTTTGCCGATGAAGGTCAGTGGCAACCTTATCAAATGCCATCCATTGCCGACAAACTCCTGCAACGTGGTATTGATATTCCTGCATCACAACTGGCCGACTTGGGACAATACCCAATGAATGCTGTCGTCAGTTTGGGGTATTGTACCGCCAGTTTTGTATCCCCCCAAGGCCTAGTTGTCACAAACCATCATTGTGCTTATCGCGGCATACAATATAACAGCAAAAAAGAGCATAATTACCTTGCTGACGGCTTTTTAGCACACACACTAGCCGAGGAACCTTCAGCTGGGCCAAACGAACGCTTGTACATTACCGAAGAAGCAACCAACGTGACCGATAGCGTCATGGCTAACTTAAGCACCGAACCTTTGGTTCGCTTTGAACAGATTCAAGCGAATAAAAAAGCATTAATAAAAATCTGCGAAACAGATGACAACTACCGTTGTTCGGTTAACAGTTTCCACCACGGGTTAGAATATTATCTAACTAAACAGTTAATCATTCGAGATGTGCGCTTGGTGTATGCGCCACCCAAAAGTATTGGTGGCTTTGGCGGCGATATCGACAATTATGAATACCCACGTCATTCTGGCGATTTTACCTTTTTACGCGCCTATGTGGGTATAGATGGTAAGCCTGCAACATTTAAGAAAAGTAATGTGCCATACCAACCAAAAAGCTACTTAAAAGTGAATGCTGATGGTGTAAAAGCAGGCGATGGTATTTTTGTGGCTGGTTACCCTGGGTCTACTAGTCGTTACAATTTAACCAGCGAGCTGCAATTTGCCAGTGACTGGATGTATCCAACTTACGCAAAACGCTACCAGTTGCAAATTGATACCATTACCCTAATGGGCGATGTAGATAAAGATATCGCCATTAAATATGCCGGCACTATGGCTTCAATGGCCAACCGGATGAAAAAACTTAATGGCTTATTAGATGGCTTTAGCGCCACGGATATTGTCGGCATTAAACAACAACGCGAGAATGACTTTCTTGCTTGGTTAAAAAAAGACCCTGGTGCTAACCAAAATCTCATCAGTGATCTCGAAGCGCTGCTTGCTGAAAAAAATCAACAAATGCAAACGAATTATTTCTTTAAAAATGCCCAATCAAGCGAAATGCTTCAGGCTGCTAGCAAACTTTACCGTTTGGCTAAAGAAAGAAAGAAACCCAATGACAAACGTGAGTCAGGGTTTCAGCTTCGTGATATGAAAATGTTTAAGGCGGCACTTAAACGTATCGATAGCAGCTTTGATCCCGTAGTCGATAAAATCTTATGGTTACAAGACTTACAAGCCTATGTAAGACAACCGTTAAAAAATAAAGCGTTTGATAAAGCCTTAAGCAGCTCTGACAATTTTGAACAGTTAGAGTCGAAAGTAGAAGGTTTATATGCATTAACAGAGCTTACCAACCAAGCTAAACGCCTTGCTTGGATGAGTAAAAGAGCTGAAGACTTTGAAATTAGCGATGATCCATTTATTCGTTTAGCGGTTGCCATCCATGACACTAACATGGAGCTGGAAATGAGCGAAAAGTTACTTGCTGGTAAGTTGTCATCTGTTCGTCCTGAATACATGAAAGCGATTATTGATTATTACAAATCAAATAACTGGCCTGTATATCCAGATGCTAACGGCACGTTACGGATTACTTACGGCATGGTTGATGGCTATCAATCTAAAGATGCGCTATACAAGCAACCATTTACTCGCTTAGCAGGCATCCTAGCCAAAAATACCGGCGAAGCACCTTACAATGTACCCGCTAAACTATTAGCAGCAATTAAAGCTGATGACTTAGGTAAACATCGCGTCACATCGGTATATAAACTGCAAAGCAGTTGTGAATTTATGTCTTGTTTGGATAAGCCTGCCGATTTTAACTCTGTACCGGTTAACTTTTTATCAAGCGCTGACACGACAGGCGGTAACTCCGGTTCACCGGTGTTAAATGGTAAAGGTGAGTTAGTGGGTCTGAACTTCGACTCTACTTATGAAGCCATCACTAAAGATTGGTTCTTTAACCCGACGATTACCCGTGCAGTACATGTCGATATTCGCTACATTTTGTGGATGATGGATAAAGTCGATCACGCTGATAATTTGATAAAAGAATTAACCTTGGTGTCAAAGGCTGAAAGAACCAAGAAAGCGAGTAAGGCAACGACCGAGGTAGCGGCTGAAATAGTAGCTGATGAGACGACTGATGCAACTGTGCCAGTAACAGCCGAAGTAATGGCTGAAGCCGCAACTGAAGCTCCGCCCCTAACAACTACTGAAGCCATGACCGAAGCAGTAACTGAAGCCCCTGCCCTAACGACGACTAAAGCAATGACTGAAGTAGCGCCAGAAGTTGTAACTGAAGTACCAGCCAAAGCGGCGGTTGTAGTAGTGCCAGAAGCTGTAACTGAATTACCAGCCCAAACAACGACTGAAGTAGTGCCAGAAGCTGTAACTGAAGTACTAGCCAAAACGGCGACTGAAGTAGTGCCAGAAGCTGTAACTGAAATACCAGCCCAAACAACGACTGGAGTAGTGCCAGAAGCTGTAACTGAAGTACCAGCCAAAGCGGCGGTTGCTGTAGTACCAGAAG
>NZ_JACJFI010000372.1 GCF_014164505.1 Shewanella sp. SG41-4
CAAGAAGAGCATTTAAAACTGAATATTCCAGCCATGTATGACCTCTAAAGTACAGCTAACTGCTTTGAACGGCTCGCCAAATAAAGTCGGCCGCTTAAGTTATTGATTAATATCATCCTACATTTGCTATGTCGTTGATGTAAAGAGATAAGTTATTCGCAAAGCCCAAAAGCAAACCGAGACAACAAGATAAAGTGTTTATAAAATCGCAATGGAAATTTATTTGCAGCAATATTAATCAGTTAAATTTAATCTCATAATTGATACTTACTATCTTAGACTTAATTATTGGGTTGTTTGATATAAATTAAGCCCAAACGCATTATAACTGTATATAAAACCAGCTCATTAGATAATGCAGCCTAGGCAGTAAAAAATGGTCTATTTAGAAGAGCAATATCGATTAGTTTTTGTGTGGAAAGGAAAGTATTGTTAAATAGAGCTTTGGTCCAAAGTAGCTTTGGGGCAAAAAACGAGTTTGACTGTTTAACTTGAGAATGTATTCATTCAACTATGAACTTGGCGGTTTTTAAGACTTTTTTATTGAACAAGTTGGAGTATAGCCATTGAGAGATAATAAGAAAACCTAAAGCCACTTGCACAATGTTTAAGTCATTTCATAAAGCCACAACATACCAAGTAACTCACTTTAAGGATTACCCGAGTAGCTCACTTTGGGGTTGAGAAGTGTAAGTAACTAACTTGGGAAATAACAGATATGTGTTAATAATCTAGTCTTATCGTTCTGATAGTTAGAAGTATGTTTCAAATCTAACACCAAAAATAATTACCCTACATAAACAATGGTATAGGTTAAGGTCGCATTTTGAGCGGATAGTTGATCTGTATCATGCTGAGTGCATTATTTAACCGCTATGATTAATCAACAATATATAAGATTTAGCCATATTGATTGCTACTCGAAATCAACATGATGAACTAAACCTCCCTGAAATGAGGTGATTTTATGAGCTTAACTCCAAGAAATACGCTATTTGATATGACTAAACTTTTTGGCAACGTCTATTTCCTCATCTGTTAAGGAACAAGGAATTTGAACTTTTTAGTCCAATAGTAGGCATTAATGATATGGCGGATCATCCATCAAATTAATGCTGATTTACCTAGGGTAGAGAAAAAGAATTGCATCGATTTAGCCACATCGGTTTCCAGTATTCATGGGGTAGACGAATACAGTAAAGCGGCACTAGAGCAACAGGTAAAAGTAACACGTTACTTGAAACGTTGAGAGTTTAGAGTTGGCAATCGGCAATCGAGTCTTGCACTTATTTCACTTTATAGCACCAGTATTAAAGCTTGTTCAGAAGTGTTACTCGGCAAGAGAGTTAATTAAATGTTGTAATGAAGTGCACGTAAAGGCCTAGTTGCATTTGGGTGTTGATAACGATACTGATTATATCAATATCTATCATTGGGTTAATGTTATGGATAACGTAACTTTTTTAGCACTTCCCTACCCTGCATTATCTGGTCCTAGTTTCATGTTGTCACGTTATAGCTTGATCTAACGGAGAAGCGGTATGTCATCTGGCTCACCATCTCAACATCAAACACAAAATCCAAATGTGGTATTCCATGTACATGGGGTCACCAAAGTGTATCAAATGGGTGAGGTACAGGTGCGTGCTTTGCGCGGTGTTGATATCGATCTGCATCGTGGAGAAGTTACCGTATTGTTGGGGGCCTCTGGCAGTGGAAAATCAACATTGCTCAACATTCTTGGTGGTCTGGATACCCCCACTGAAGGCCATGTTTTTTACGGTGAGCGTGATTTAACAGAAGCCACTGAAAGAGAATTAACTGAGTATCGTCGTTTTCATGTGGGTTTCGTTTTTCAGTTTTACAATTTAATTTCCAGCCTGACGGCACGAGAAAATGTTGCCGTCGTCACAGAAATTGCAAAGTCACCGATGAAGCCAGAAGAAGCATTAGCACTAGTTGGTTTACAGGAGCGGCTTGATCATTTTCCAGCCCAGCTTTCTGGCGGTGAGCAACAACGCGTAGCTATCGCACGAGCTATTGCCAAAAATCCTGATGTATTGTTATGTGATGAGCCCACCGGTGCATTAGATTCTAAAACCGGTATTGTGGTGTTGCAGGCTTTACAACGAGTTAACCAGGAGTTAGGTACAACCACGGTTATCATTACTCACAATGCAGGCATTGCTCAAATGGCTGATCGAGTGATTCATTTAACTGACGGCTTAATCAGTGAGGTGTATCAGAATAAAACTCGTTTAAGACCTGATGAGTTGAAATGGTGAACTCAATATGAAAGCCATCGATATAAAATTATGGCGCGAACTTTGGGGTATGCGTATGCAGGCCCTAGCGATTGCGATGGTAATAGTCGGTGGTGTTTGCATTTTTATTATGTCATTAAGTACACTCGATTCATTGTTTGAAACCCGTGAAAATTATTACCGTAATCACCATTTTGCCGATGTATTTGCTTCTCTTAAACGTGCCCCTTTATCACTCGTAAAACGTATCCAAGAAATTCCTGGTGTTGATAAAGTTGAAACCCGAGTGCTGGCTTACGTGAATCTTGATATAGAAGGCTTTAATGACCCAGTAAGCGGTCATTTACTCTCTTTAAATGCTGATAACGTTGGCCTATTAAATCAGCTTTACTTACGCAAAGGACGTTTACTTGAAGCGGGTCGTGATAATGAAGTGTTACTCAGTGAAGAGTTTGCCCAAGTCCATGATTTACAACCCGGTGATAAAATTTCCGCAACCATAAATGGTCGACGAAAAGAACTTAGCATTGTAGGCCATGTTCTATCACCTGAATATATTTACCAGATTGCACCAGGGGCAATGTTCCCAGACTATTATCGATACGGTATTTTATGGATGGCACGTAAGCCATTGGCAAGTGCATATGATATGGATGGGGCATTTAACGATGTCACTCTTACCCTAAGT
>NZ_JACJFI010000373.1 GCF_014164505.1 Shewanella sp. SG41-4
ATCAAAACCTTTAGAAAGTAAGCCGACACTGCGCTCAGCTATTTTTAATGCTTTAGTTGAAAAACTGGAAGAAAGTTTATCAAACATGGCTTTTTGGTCGCGAACAATACTCATAAACATTGCCGCGCCGAGCGAGTTAATCAGTAACATTGGCGGGGCGATGAGTTTGACTAACTCCCAGGCTTGGTCAAAGGGTTTTGCGACTAATACAATTATCGACATCTGCATTATTTCTGCCATAAAGGTTACCCCAAACACGACTATTGGCTGGTAAGCCATTTCTGACTTACCGGCTTTTTTGAAGTAATAACTGATCATACCTGCGGATAACCCTTCTAAGGTGGTGGATATAGCACAAGCTATATCGGTAAATCCGCCCATGGAATAACGATGTAATCCACCCGTTAACCCAACCAATAAACCGGTGACGGGTCCACCGAGCAATCCGCCTAATACAGCACCCATAGCACGCGTATTAGCAATGGCACCTGAAGTTTGTTCGCCAAAATAAGTCGCCATAATGCAAAAGCTGGAGAACACCAGATAGATAAAAATTTTATGGGGTAATCGTTTTGACGTTTCTGCGAAAAGTTTAAATAATGGCGTTTTACTGACTAAGTAAACGATAACTAAGTAAACACACATTTGCTGTGTTAGCAGTAATATTAACGACATATATTCTCTTTGGATTAATTAAACGCAGTCAAATTGTAGTGGATAAATGAGTTGTATTTATACGAGCGTGAGTGTGTTTGCTCGTTTGCCAAGTGCTGCTTGCAGCAACTCGTTTGCTGAGAAACAGGGGAATATGGAGCCATACTATTTCAATTTAAGTTATGTTCAATTTAAGTTAATTAATTAAAAATCATCAAAGTGAGCATAAACTTCAATCCAATACTGTCATGGAAAAGATTAATATATGTAGATGCTCAGCTGAATGCTTACGGATTATCATTAGTGATAAGCCGTTAACGTGATGTTTTACCCAATAAATTGGATTGTTCAATGCTACTTTGCTGATAAAACTCATCAATAAGTATTCTGAGTATTTTTGATTTAGCAACATTGCTGTTTTTGGCCATCTCATCTAATTGTGAAATGCTTTTTTCGGTAAGTGTGAAAGTGGCATGACGATAAATTTTAGTGCTTTTTTTATCCAACCCTTTTAAAAAATCTTGCGTCGTTGAGTTAACATTAGCTTGACCATCAGATGCTTTAAGCCCTAACGCATAATTATTAGCATCTTCAATAAAGTCGTCTACAGATACCTTGACTCGGGTATCCTTGGGCTTCTTGCGCTTAAGGTCAGTTAAACTCATAACTATTTTCTGGTGGGATGGCAAAAAGTTCATCGGCAATAGCTCGAATTTCATCGGCCGCTTTACCAGTAGGATCGATTTCAAGCACAGAAGAGCCACTCTCTTCACTGTCATCATAGATATTACGACTAATCGTCACAGCATTGAGGGCACGTAAACCAAAAGACTCAACCACTTCCTTGGCTTCTAAAATGCGTTTAGCTTGCGATGGCAGCGCAGGGCATTGCGTTATTACTATAGATGCAATCATTTTCGGATTGACCATCTTACAGGTACTGAGCATGTCTTCCATGTGTGGTAATGTTTTCAGATCGCGTCGTTTAGGACGAAGTGGGATGACAACATAGGTTGCTACTGACATAGCCGCTCGCATGGCAAGGTTATCTTGGCCACCACAATCAACAATGACATAGTCAAAACGCTCATTCAAACTTAACAGGTCATTACGAATTTTTCCGTATAGCTGGATACAATTGATGGCTTTAAGACTTGGGTCATTATTTCGAGCTTGGATCCAATCTGAGGTAGTTCGTTGCGGATCGCAGTCAACCATGAGCACATTGGCATCGTATTTTTGACAAATGTGTACGGCAATGTTTTGTGTTAAACAGCTTTTTCCACTGCCACCTTTTTCTCCGCCAACGAGCAATATCATGTTGTGATCCTTGATGCTAGGCGCCATGTTGCACCGAAAATATTTATTGGTATGTTACCTTGAGTATAAAACCTCTATACCGTTCTGCATAAAAATAATTAAATAAGCTGTATAGCAATATAATAGCTATGAGCTGAACATTCGGAACAGCGGCAAACTTGGCCTTTAATTGTATTTTGTCTATCTGTGTTTTCATTGAATGTTAAAGCGATCAAATCACCCACTTTAAAGGGGGCTTTGAAGTCAAATAAAACGCCTTTTCGGGCAAGGTCGATGCAGATCCCATGATCGACACATGATTCACCTTGTGCATTAATCCAATCTAGGCGGATCCGTTCAGCTTCCATGTCTACACGTAAAGAACTGCGTTTTTCGTCGAATCCTATTGGTTCTTGCCCCATCCTTTTTCCCCTTTAAATGGTTAATCTGCCAGTATCTTTTTTATTGTTTGGTGCGAATTTCTAATCAGCAATATTAATGTTGATTAACTGTTAACCATACAACATTCTATTTTTAATGTAATTTATTTTATACTTTAATTTAGGAATACACCGAGTGCTTTTAGATACAGTAATAATTAGATTCTATTTTTTAGCACAAAGGCTCGTTAAAAAAAATCAAAATTAGCTTCATTTGTTGATTAAAGATACACGGTATTGTTTGGCCGATTGTTAAGGTGATTAATTATCGTAGTCTTGGTTTTTAGGGTAAGGCATTTTCAACTGGCCCCAACGGATAACAATTACCGTGCCAGCCAGTAAAATCGTCGACAGTGAAATGGCTAAAATTCGCCAATCTTCCATACCCTTCATGTCCAAAATTAAATATCGAGCCAAAGCCACAATCGCAATATAGAGTGGCATACGGATAGGTAACTTACCTGATTCAATATAATTAACGACCATTGCTAAAACTTCGAGATAAATAAACAGCAACAGTAAATCTGCCAGCTCGACGGTTCGAATAGCAATCATGTGG
>NZ_JACJFI010000374.1 GCF_014164505.1 Shewanella sp. SG41-4
TATAGCTGCTACTTACGCATATCCGAAATCAGTGCACGCGCAGGTTATGCGCCCATCATGAGCCAGTTTAGACAAGATCCACATTCTGGTATCTGGTATTTTCACGTACCATTTTCTAAAAGCGGCAAAGCTCGCAATATTGCCATATCAAAAGCGTTACTGGCTGGTCTAGTTGATTATCGACGTTATCTGCGTCTCAGTGATTTACCCAACATCAACGATCAACATCCTATATTTGTTCGTCATAAAGCAGCAGCCCATGGACGTGAACCTGGCGTCATCAACGCCAATCTTGGTATTCGGCACATACGTGACGAAATAGATAAACTGATTAACTTAGCTGCAGACAATGCTGCTAAAGATGGTTTTGAACACGACAGCCAACTTATGCGAAAACTCAGCGCGCATAATATTCGCCATACTGGTATCACGCATGACATCAATATCAACCGTCGACCATTGTCACATGTCCAGGCCGATGCCGGTCATGAGAGCATCGACACAACATCACAGTATTTACACACCACACAAACTGAACGACATCAAAGCGCATTCAATAAACCGTTAAATCATCTTGCTGAGATTAAATAATTGGCAGGCACAAGCCGCAAATAGTTAAAGCATGCAATCTCAGCGCGATGATAAAAAGCACATAAAGCTACATTAGGCTGTTAATGAGCAATCAATGCCTACAAAGACTTATTATTGAACATAACGTCTAATGTACGTATATGTATGCGCACAATGTATATTATGTTAAATAGAGTATTTGTGTAATCTACCTAACTTGCCGCTTGTGATATTCGACATTGAGATCGAAACTTGATCCCACTGAAATTTGAATGACTCTAGCCCAAACTACTATTGGCCTAGAGCCATTTTTCATTGATACCAGGAAAACTGAGATTCAAATTTAACGTGAGATCTAGCTATTTTGGTTGCGGAAAATAATGCCTGACATTTGTAATGCGTGCCTACGTAAAATCTGTACTAACTAGACTACCTTGACCAATCAGATTTCAAGTACGGCAAGTGCATGTAGAAGACTGATTGCTTTGATAGACGATTGTGATCCACAGGAATAAATATCCTCTGATTCCTGTTTGTCGTCAGTTCTATAAATGAAGCTGAATTTTGACCATGATGCAAAACTTAACTCGCGCCGATTTTCCGATTGTGAACTTGGTCATTGAGACAAGTCTTGTCATCGTGTACTGATTAGTTTTTTGGCAAGGTCTGAAGTGTTTAATTAAACTGTATGAGCATCTGGAGAGAAAAAATATGTAGGTCGATTTACATCGTAACCACCCTGCTCCCAACAAGCCTGTTACCTATTAGATGGTCTAGTGTTTTTTCAGAAAAATCTGCACTATCGGATGCTTGAACATACTGCCAGGGTCCATTCACAACACACTTCGGCACTTAAACATCGTAAGCCGAACTCTTATTTGGTGGCCACTACAAAGTGAAAGTAGAGATTAACCGATTCCAAGCTTGTTTCTGGACAAAAGCTTGTTAGAGTTAATAATCTAGAAATGAGTATTGGCATTAGAAAAAGTATAGCGGCCGGATATACGGTCACGCCGCGTTAAATTGTGAGCAACGCAACCACCCTACATAAACCATTGTGACATAGAAACTTAAACTGAAGTAAGCCGGAAATGCCAAACGTTGGGAATCCGTCTTAAACGCTTGTTATATGTAACGTTCGTCATTACTGCTTTCAAACGAGAACTGAACATCATTAACCCGAAACAAGCTACTGTCTTTAAAGGTAACACTATTTAAATCAAAAAGTGCTAGGTTGTGCCCTCGTCCAAGTGAACTTCTAAAAGCTATGCCGTCATAACCTAACGATTTTACTAACTCAGCTATAATTTGAGTGGGTGCATAATCTGACTTCAGGTCACTATTTATGACCGGTTGAGAAAAAGCTTTATCTACATTAGTCCATACAGCTTCAATCCTTTTAGCGTCACCAGGTTCTGAAAAGTAAAAAGGTAAATTATCATTATGATGTCTTGAGAAATCGATTACTCGAAGTTCTTTAGAATTGGTAAATCTTGCCACTGATATTATCGAACCCAACCAAGGTCTGATCTCAGACATTGCTGTTTCTTTTTGAGATGCAACATACAAACAAGGAATCCCCTTGGGGTTTGCCCTTCCCTCAGAGGCACTGTCAGGTAAAGGTCTCATTCTTTTCTCAGGATAAGGGATGAATATATCATCGACATGAATATCATCTTGCAGCAATGGCAAGCTATCATGCCCCATTTGTGCTCTCCACATCTTTGAATTCGGTTCAATCACTTCTACGCGACTTTCGCAAGTATCCTTGATACCTTGAAGAAAGCTTTGCGCATCTTCGTCTAAAATATATCGCGATTTATTTCGAATTGAATAGCTAAACTGCATATAGCTATCCCATGACTTAAAACTCATAACTTTCCCTTACATATAACGCCTCACTCACCGGAATTTGGGCTGCGAAGTGTTGTTTAAATTGGCCACTACAGAGGTGAGTTGGCACAAGGTGACGGAACCACGTGATCTAATAGCCACCGCAAGTGATCCAGCAGTGCAAAGAAAGTTCATGCTCTTACCTGGGGAGATCTGCTTAACACGCGATTAATAGCTAAACCTTCCAACTATTGAGTTCTAGATGGTTTGGATCAAGGTTATATTGCTTGTTCAACTTAGGGTGATCTTTTATCAAACTAATCATTTCTTGAATATTATCAATCGGATTTAGGCCATAAGCTGCATCAAGTCTTTTCACAACTTCTTTAAAATAGGGCTTTGTCCCATAAAATTTTATAGCCTCATTACTGTGATATCTAGAATCCTGTGCTATAGCTATCATCCAGAACATTGGTCGCCACCATGAATAAGAAAAATCGCAACGCCCAATTACATCAATAGCATCTTTCTGATAGGCCAATAT
>NZ_JACJFI010000375.1 GCF_014164505.1 Shewanella sp. SG41-4
GCTTTTGTTCCAGTAAGAATATCAGTTCTTGCAAAACCAAGATGGGTCGTTAGCTCAGTTGGTAGAGCAGTTGGCTTTTAACCAATTGGTCGAAGGTTCGAATCCTTCACGACCCACCACTTTTTTTATATTCCCTCAATTCAGACTTCCAGATAATCCAACCATTCCACATCTCTCATAGACTAAAACTACCCATTAGTTCTAAAGGCTTTTAAATGCCGACCGTTGGATTTGTTCCAGTAAGAATAGCGGTTATTGCAAAACCAAGATGGGTCGTTAGCTCAGTGACTCTTTGTTAAATCAATAGCAGCAGTTGGCTTTTAACCAATTGGTCGAAGGTTCGAATCCTTCACGACCCACCACTTTTTAGATAGTGGCTAAACAATTTAAATGTTACACCAAGATGGGTCGTTAGCTCAGTTTCTCTTTGTTAAATCAATAGCTGCAGTTGGCTTTTAACCAATTGGTTAAAGGTTCAGATTCTTCACGACTCACCACTTTTTTTATATTCCCTCAATTTAGACTTCCAGATAATCCAACCATTCCACATCTCTCAAAGACTAAAACTAGCCATTAGTTCTACAGGCTTTTAAACGCCGACCGTTGGCTTTGTTCCAGTAAGAATAGCGGTTATTGCAAAACCAAGATGGGTCGTTAGCTCAGTGACTCTTTGTTAAATCAATAGCTGCAGTTGGCTTTTAACCAATTGGTCGAAGGTTCGAATCCTTCACGACCCACCACTTTTTAGATAGTGGCTAAACCATTTGAATGTAACACCAAGATGGGTCGTTATCACAATGACTCTTTGTTAAATCAATAACTGCAGTTGGCTTTTAACCTATTGTTCGAAGGTTTGGGTTTCCCGCGGCCCAGCACTTTTTATTCCTTTAGTTAGTTTTCTATCCGCAAAAACCATTTTGTAATAATATATCTCATTATCATTTAATGAGACTTGAGTAGCGTTCAATGGCAATAACTCAACGAATCTAAGATGGCTTAAAAGTCAAATGAGTTTTATTACTCTTTATTAAATGACTCTTTGCAGTAGGTTTGTCATTGGTTTTTCCAGTGTTTGATGTCTTATAAAATCTCTCATTGTTATTATGGGTATTTTTATTGAATGTTTGCGAAACGGTAGATATTCCCAATATCACGACTCCAACCTTTAGTTATCGTACTCAACAAGATCTGCTGGCGATAAAACTAAACTTTTCGTTTCGCACTAGTCGATTTATTAGTTTTTGCTTGTCTACTTTTGTCTCATAGACCTATTGCTAATGTTATCTGGTTGTTAATTGGCTCATATTGCTCAAGATTAGAACAATATCAATAGGGAGATAACAATGAAAAAGCAAAAGCTAAGTCTTTATGTTGCAGGTGCGTTATTGGCTATGAGCGGGGGAGCTCAGGCTGCAACAGATATGACTTTTGGTGGCTATATTAAAGCCGATGTGATGTTTAGTGATTATGGCAATGGGGCGCCTGACTCAGGCTCGTTATCTCGTCAGTTCTATGTGCCAGGAACAATTTATGGTACGACAGGTAATGGTAAGCAAGTTGTCGACTTTCAAGCGCGTGAATCGCGTTTTAATTTTAAGACCGTTACTGATGTTGAAGGACATAAACTAACCGGGTTTATTGAACTGGATTTTATGACGCATACCGATGGTAATGAACGAGTATCTAATAGCTACTCTCCACGTATCCGTCATGCATTTATGAGTTATGACAATTGGACTGTAGGGCAAACGTGGACCACTTTCCAAAATCCTGGCGCTTTACCGGAAAATCTAGACTTTGTCGGTGCAGCAGAAGGAACACCGTTTGTTAGGCAATCACAACTGCGTTATACCAACGGTAATTGGCAGTTCTCAATTGAAAACCCTGAAACTACTGTGACGCCATTAGGCGGCGGTGGTCGAATTACTAGTGGCAGTGGTGTGGTTCCTGATTTTGTTGGACGTTACAATTTTAGTGCTTCTAGTGGTTCGACATTTTCAGTTGCAGCAATTGTAAGGCAATTAGATTTAGAGCAAGTTGTCGGTACAACAACGTACGACACCTCTGAGCTAGGTTATGGTGTCAGTGTTGCGGGTGTTATCCCCGTCGGTAAAGATGACCTCAAATTTACTGCTACTTATGGAGAAGGGCTAGGTCGTTATATGGCGCTAAATTATGCCAACGCTGGCGTACTTGATACCAATGGCGACATTCAAGCGATTAAATCGTTTGGTGGTTTCGTGTCATATCGTCACTGGTGGTCGGAGCAATGGCGTTCAAGTGTGACATTCTCAGGTTTTAGCGCAGATAATGATGTGGCGCTCACTGGCGGTTCAGTTAACAAAGAGGCTTACTCTGGTTATGTTAACTTATTGTTTTCACCTTCAAAGCCACTGACATTTGGGGTTGAGTTTATGCATGCCTTAAATGAACGTGAAGACGGTACCGATGGTGATTTGAATCGCATTATGTTTTCGGCGAAATATGCTCTTTAGTATTTGAGCTGATAAAAAAAGGCAACCAATAGGTTGCCTTTTTTTTAGCGTAAACGCTTAGTTGAGCAAATTATTTTGACGAACATAAGCTTCGAATTCGGTACAACCACCAATAGGTTTTTCATCAATAAAGATTTGTGGAACAGTTTCTACTGTTTTACCCACACTTTTTGATAAGTCTGCTTTAGTGATGCCTTCGGCATGAATATCAATATATTTGAATTTAAAATCTTCACTTTGTGCCGCTAATTTTTCTGATAATTCAACAGCTCGAACACAATATGGGCAACCTGGGCGGCCAAAAATAAGTACAAACATGGTGACTTCTGTTTAATGATATGGCCAATTTATACCATAAGTACTTTTCAAATCATAATTCAACGCAATTAATTTTGTTTTAATCCATATCGAGTTTATATTTGCCTTGATTGTCAAAAAATGAATCCAC
>NZ_JACJFI010000376.1 GCF_014164505.1 Shewanella sp. SG41-4
TGCAGATGTGCAGCAACAACTGATTATTTACATCAACAATATCAGCCTAAAAAAGTGATATTGCACGGTTACTCGTTGGGCAGTTTTATTGCCGCAGATTTAGCCAAAAACAATAAAATTGATGCATTGGTTTTGCACGGTTCAGCAACTAATGCCGACGACTGGGTTGACGAAAAAACACCTTGGTATATGGCGCCTTTTATGACGTTAGAAATACCAGAAGATTTTCGTAAAATAGATAATAAGCAAGTCGTTGCAAAATATTATCAAGGGCCATTATTAATCATTGCTGCAGGCGATGATGAAGAAGTTCCGCCTGAACTGGCTGAAAAACTGTTTGCTGCCAGCCAATCGGTTAATAAAGAATTGATTATGGTACCTAATGTTGGTCATCAAGGAATGCTCAGTGACGCCAATACTATGAGCCGTTATCAGGCTTTTTTACACACATTATGATCAAGATATGGTTATAAAAATCTTGTTTACATACCGAAGGCATCATTCATGTGTCTATAATTCTGCAAGATAGCGCAAATTATTTGGGACTTAATCCAACAATCTGTTTTGGATATTGGCTGACAGATGTTAATTAAGTGAGAGATGTTAATTAAGTAACTGAGTGGCGGGTAATGTTGTTTTTACATCCCATTTTTATTAAATGGAGTGTTGAGGCTTTTTAATGCAGTTGGATTGAAAAGACTTGGAAATGAGAGGCACTTTCTAAGTGTTAAAAAATTAGACCTTATACTACGAACCTACGAAAATGAAAGGGGAAATAATTTTCCCCTTTCATGTTTAACGATTAAAAATAAGTATGGCTTATGCTGTCATGTAAATTATCTAACTCAATTTGCATTTGATCAATAAACTCATGGAGTTTATCCTGCTTAAGCTTTTCTGGCTTAGCCGACATCAATTGCTTATTTGCCCCTTGCAACGCCTTGGAAATATCATGATTGCGGGGTAAGCGTTCTAATCTTCGCTCAACCTGCTGTAAGGCATGCCTTAATGAGCGAGGAAAATGCTCTTCTTGCAGTAAAAATTTCAATACATCAGCTCGGTTAATTCGCAAACGCATTTCACGGCGATACATTTGATAGCCCGTTAACGATTTTAATACGCTCATCCATTGAATATTATCAAAAGCGGATAGCTCATGTTCTATATCAGGCAACAAAGAAGCGGATCGTACATCAATGATCCTAGTGGTCATATCTGCGCGTTCAATGTTACTGCCGATGCAAATAAACTCATAACAGTCATCATGCGTCATAGTGCCAGCCAACATACCTGTAATGGTTTGGTTGGCTAGAATTATTTTATTCAGATAATCATAACGCTGACGTCTAGAAAATACATTTTTTTGGTTTTCAGTGGCATACAAATATAATGCATTAATTTGCTCCCACGCTTCTCGTGGAATGATTTCCCTTATGGTTCGGGCATTTTCACGAGCTGCGCTAAGTGAACTAATGATTGAGCTCGGGTTTGCTTTATCAGTAACCATAAAGCTAATAACCGCATGTTCGGTAGCATCATCATGTAAAGAATAAAATAACTCACGATTAGACAGAATATCTACAATCGGCTCCCAACCTAAAACCACACTTTTGGGCAAATCCAATAACAGGTGAGAGTTAACATTGATAATGCGTGCGGTGTTTTCGGCTCGTTCTAAATAACGTGCCTGCCAGTATAGAGTGCTGGCGACCCTTGAAAGCATGCTCATATTGACTCCATATCTACAATCCAGGTGTCTTTACTACCACCACCTTGTGACGAGTTAACCACGGTGGATCCCTTGCGCATTGCGACTCGGGTTAATCCGCCTGCGGTAACCGTGACATTTTTGCCACTTAACACAAAAGGTCGCAAATCAAGATGACGTGGCTCTACTTTAGTATCAAACAAAGTTGGAGCAGTAGATAAAATAAGCATAGGTTGAGCGACATAATTTCTTGGGTCTTCAGTGATCAACTTTCTGAATTCGTCATGCTCTTCTGGCGTAGCATGAGGCCCAATTAACATGCCATAGCCACCGGATTCATTGGCCGGTTTAACAACCATTTTTTCAATATTGTTGAGTACGTATTCCCGCTCTTCATCAATAAAGCACTTGTACGTGGGCACATTTGCTATCAGCGCGTCTTCGTTCAAGTAGTATTTAATAATGTCAGGTACATAGGCATACACTACTTTGTCATCTGCCACACCTGAGCCTGGTGCATTAGTTAATGCAACATTACCGGCTTTCCAAGCACGCATTAGACCTGGTACGCCTAAAGTAGATTCAGGATTGAAAACTTCAGGATCAAGGAATTCATCATCAATTCGGCGATATATGACATCCACTCGGGACAAACCTTCAATGGTACGCATATAGACAATATCATCGTCATTGACGACCAAATCACTGCCTTCTACTAACTCAGCGCCCATCTGTTGGGCAAGATAGGCATGTTCAAAATATGCTGAGTTATAAATGCCTGGGGTAAGCACTACTATTTCTGGTTCTTCAATTTCTCTGGGAGACATATTAGCTAACATGTCATATAGCTGAGATGGATAATCATCGATAGGTAAAATGTTGTATTTTTCAAACATTTCTGGGAAAACGCGTTTCATTACTAAACGATTTTCCAGCATATAAGATACCCCAGAAGGTACTCTTAAATTATCTTCCAATACATAGACTTTACCTTCATTATCCCTAACTAAATCGGAGCCGCAAATATGTGCCCATACGCCAAGTGGCGGAGTAAAATCTTTACATTGCGGTAAGAAGTTCTTGGATTTATGCAGCAAGTCAGCGGGGAAAATCCCATCTTTAATAATATTTTGGTCGTTGTATAAATCATTGATAAACATGTTCAGTGCTTTAACGCGCTGCTTCAGTCCAATTTCTATTTCCAGCCACTCTTTTTTATCGATTAATCTCGG
>NZ_JACJFI010000377.1 GCF_014164505.1 Shewanella sp. SG41-4
TCGGTACCGGGTAAGTTAATATCCAACATCAACAAATCAATATGTTGATGTTCAAATTGTTGCCACATCTGCTCGCCGTCTCCAGCTTCGAACACACGATAACCTTCTCGCTCAAAATACCCTTTTAATCGAGCTCGAATCACTGCTTCATCGTCAACGACGAGTACTGTATTTGTTAAACCAGAAAGTGCCATCGTCTAATCCAGATAGTGTCGCTAATATTAGCCGTTATTATTCATAACTTTTCATATTTGCCTATAAAGATATACAAGGAATGAGTGATAGCCAGCAAAATTGGTTTATAAAAAAGACATGAGTCACACAATGGAAAAGCTCGGTGCCAATGCGCTTCACCATGTTAGATGGGGAAATGGTTAGCGTTAATTAACGTAATTTTTTACAGCATTTGAGCTTATGAGTTTTTAATAAACTGTATTACAACTGGGTCTGCTGTTGTTTGAAGGGTTGATGATAAAACTGCAAGGTTTTACCTACGGTCAACTTATCTTTGTCAGACATTTTGTTCCACGCGATAATTTGGTCCACACTGACCTTATACACTTTGGCGATACTCCAGAGTGTGTCACCATATTTTACCGTGTGGTCGCTCTTAATTGTAGATTGATTAGATGTTGTAATAATACTTGGTTGTTTGTTTGGTGCAGTTTGTTTTTGGGTTGATATTAGAGCCGTTGGTGTTGTAATGAGTTTGACCATAGGTATTGCCCCCGATGCTGCTTGTGGCATATACAAAAATTTACCTGCAACGATCTGGTCGCCATTAATGTCATTCATCGCTTTTATTTCTGAAACCGTTGTAAGGTGACGTTTTGCAATGACACTAATATTATCGCCAGCTCTAATCTGATATTTAAACCATTTCACTCTGTCGTTAATATCAGTATCGGCAAGAGCTTGTTTAAACTCACTGACTTTACTGACTGGCACTATTAATTGATGCGGACCATCTGGAGATGTTGCCCAACGATTAAATCCAGGATTCAATTTTTGTAACCGAGTAATCGACATATTGGCAAGGTCGGCAGCAACGGCTATATCAATTTGGCTACCGACATCAATTACTTCAACTAGTGGTTTATTAGGAATAGATTTGAGACTGATGCCGTAGCTTTCAGAATGTTTAATCACGTCTGCAATTGCCAGCAGTTGCGGTACATATTGCCTTGTTTCTTTAGGCAATGGTAAAGACCAAAAATCGGTGCTTAGCCCTCTGATTTCATTATATCTAATAGCCTCACGCAACCGCCCTTCACCGGCATTGTACGCAGCTAATGCATACAACCAGTTGTCGGTTTTTTTGTACAAGTATTCGAGCATATCTAATGCAGCTGTGGTTGCAGCAGGCACATCTTTTCTGCCGTCATACCACCAATTCATCTCTAGGCCAAAATGGCTGGCCATGGGTGAGGTAAATTGCCACAGTCCTGATGCGTCGGCACTGGAATAAGCTAAAGGGTTAAATGAGCTTTCAACAATAGGAAGTAAGGCCAGTTCGATAGGTAAATCACGATGTTCAAACTCTTGGACGATTAAATATAAAAACGGTTTGGCGCGCTGAGATATCTGCTCAAGATGCTGTGGATTATTAATATACCAATCTCGATATTGGTTAACTAATTGTTGATCTGGAATGGGCATGTCCATTGAATAACGAATGCGTTCCCACACATCACCGTTGTCTTGATAATTGCGCCGAGCTAATAATTTAGGCACTTTTAGTGATGTTGGTTTATTCACGCCACCAATATTTTTTTCTGTTTCGGCATCTTCGACAGCAACCGTTTGGCAACCACTTAACAGGATAAAACCTGCTGCAATTAGGAATGTCGATGCTCTCAATTAAAGGTGTTCCTCAGATGTTACGTCGCTATTTTATTGTTATAGCGTGATTTTTTTGAAACAAAAGTCATATATTATAATTTAGTTTTATTTTTCTATCCATCTGTTTTAAAGCATGTGTTTAATTTACACACGCTGCTAGCTTATTGCATCAAATGTTTATCACATAGTGATACCCAGCTAAATTGGCTACCTGTTAGTGTATATATGGGCATAATAATGCTCATTGTGTATAATCCAATTAGGATGTTAACATTTTTGTAACGATTTAGATTCAATCAGGTTTGGCCTCAAAATTGATGATATCTATGTTGTTGCACCTTAAATAGTTTCTTAGCTATTTATGTTTTCCTTAAAAACAAAGATAATACGGTTAAAAGAACCCGCTCCAATACTCAGGGTGTCGGTATTTTACTTTTACCCTTTAAGCAGCTACTGTTTAGCCAATAAATCCAGCAGGTAGTCTTCATTGGTCACCTGGTAAAAATGGAAACATCATGTCGCATTCAAATGCTGTTCTTGTTAGAAATAATGTCAAATTAATCGGTAATGGTAGCAAAACTTTAGTTCTCGCTCACGGTTTTGGTTGTGATCAAAATATGTGGCGTTTTGTAACCCCAGAGCTGATGAAGCATTTTACTATTGTGCTATTTGACTATGTTGGTTCAGGTGCTTCTGATATCTCTCAATATAGTAAAAAACGTTATGGTCAACTTGAAGGATATGCTGAAGACATCATCGAAGTCTGTGACGCTTTGCACTTAACTGACGCCATTTTTATAGGACATTCCGTTAGTAGTATATTGGTGCGATTGCGGCAATTCAAAAACCCAAGTTATTTTCTAAGCTTGTAATGGTGTGCCCTTCACCCTGTTTTTTAAATTTTCCTCCTGATTATTTTGGCGGATTTGATAAAGAAGACTTAATTGAATTGCTAAATCTAATGGACAAAAATTATATTGGCTGGGCTAATTATTTAGCTCCGTTAGTGATGGGAACAACCAATTCTGATGACCTTATTGGTGAGTTGTCGGGCAGTTTTTGTTCTACCGATCCTCTTATCGCGAAGAAT
>NZ_JACJFI010000378.1 GCF_014164505.1 Shewanella sp. SG41-4
GTGAGTGTTTTATACTCCCACTATGGTCGATTACTCCCCGATTCAAGACTTTGGCCAAAAGGGATTTCTGATTATTTCAAGTATCGGGGGTGGAGCAGAAGTAGAGTTCGAGATAGCTTTTTTCCAACGTCAAAATGTATTACTCCCTTTATCACCGGATTATTATCGTTTATTGATTTAAGCCCTAATGTCGATACTGTATCTCAATATACATACTTGAATTCATTTAGACCCTCAGGCAATGAAGGCGAAATCATAACGTTCTTCGATAAATTTCGGGGAGCTCCACTTGAGAAAAAGTGTGACGCTGAAAATCCTATTATAGCCGCATGTATTCGTCATGTTGCTAGGATGAAATATCTACTAAACCAGATAGGCCAAACAGGAAAAACTCTCTTGAAATTGGAAAAAACACCTCTTTTTCTTCATTTTATGCCTTCAGCTGAGACTGATGGTAACCAAAGAGTTAAAACCATGGATGTAAGCACTGTCACTAACCTAGTAAAGGATTTTGTGGTGGGTGCTAAAGAAGAAGCACCTTTTTTAAAAGCCATAGCAGGGCAATGTACAGGAGTAAATTTTAGACCAACATGTGCTTTAATTATGCATTTAACAGGGGAGAGTTTTTCTAAAATTCAAGATGTTTTAAATCATGCTCATTCATCAACCACCCAAATCTATACACAACGATTATACTCTCAATCGCTACTTCAAACTAAAATGAAAAACTTTCAGCAGTTTATCGTTGATAATGCTCAATCAATCAAGAAGAGTGATAATTTATTTGACGCAGGTCATGTTGGGGTCGATGAATGGATTAATTGTGATGCACAAAGGATATGGTTTAATGATGTTGATGTTATAGCTGACTGGATTGCTTGGGAAACTGCGATTAATGAGGCTAAAGACGAGTTGTTTTTTTCAAACCCACGTCGGTGGGAAGCATATTGGGAACCAAGGTTGTTAAAATATCAAAACATGTTAACGATAGTAACTAGCACCGATATGCGAAATGCACGAGTCCTAGCAAAGAAGATTGTATTGCCTCCATTATCGTAGGAAATTAGACATGAATGACCTGAATAAAGTAGTCAAAAATGTAGTGTTTTCAACTAATCAGTTTAGTGAAATCACAATGCAACAAAGGTCTCCATCTTGGTTATTATGTGACTACATCAATTATGTTTGGACACTCAAACGTCACATCAAAACAGATGAGTTAAGTAGGTATACGATTGATTGGTCGCCTAAACGCTCACTAGGAATAAATAATCGATGGGACTATTGGGTAGAACGAGCTAAAGATCAACTCTATTGTCGTATGGAAACTTTATTTTTAGACAATATAAAGACTAGCACCTTAGCTGGGTATGGACGATCATTGAGGAAGTTTTATTCATTTTTGTGCTTTGAGCGAAAATGCTTTTCATTACAAGATGTCGGTAAAGAAGACATTGATGTTTACAAGAAAACATTAGTTAAACGCGATTTATCAAGAGCAACAATCGAAGGTTATTTATTACCTATTCTTGATTTATTCAAATTAGGTAAAGAATTACAAGAGACTTTGACCTTTAATCCCTTCCGTGGGGATGAGCTTTGGTCATTCGCACGAAAGAATACCTCCAATAAAGGTGGGCACACCGAAACATTGCTTCCTGGAGAAATATTTTATTTAATTAATGAGGCTATTAAATTAGTTAAAAATGCTGATAAAACACTAGATCTTCTTGATAAATATGTATTTATAAAGGCTAACGTACTAGATGGCCAAAGTTCTGCTAGTATTTTTAAAAAACAGTATAACTATCCGGTATCTAAATTAATCGTCGATACTCGAGCACTCTATGGTGCAGCCATTACTGTAATTCTAGTTCTTATCGCTGAGCGAAAGCATGAGTTAGCATTAAGGTCGAGTAAAGATGTATTGGGTATTCTAAACTCAGAACTTGATATTTTATACGGATTAGAAAAAAAGACTTCAGGCTCTGAAAGTGGAAAGCGTACAAAGGTCCCAGTTATTAAAGAAGTAAAGGATGCATTTAGAGTAATAATGCGTCTCACGAGTCATAAAAGATTAGAGAGTAACAGCCAGCACGTATTGTTAAAACTCCCACTACAACACTCGACATCGGGTAACACCAATAAATCCTATTACCTCCATACCAATTCACTTTATAGTGTCCTAGAGGTTTTTAGTCAATCAGTTAACTTTACTCGAGTAACATTGAGACCCCACATGTTTCGTCGTGCTTTTGCTATGTTATGGATGTGGCGATATGAAATAGGCGGCTTAGAAGAGTTATCGCTTCTTTTGAAACATAACCAATCAGAGTTTACTCGAGCATACACCGATGATGAAGATGTTTGGCAGTTTATGTCTGATGTAGAACAAAAAATGACTTTTTCAATTCTTAACAATGCATTTTTAAAAAAAACTACAATTAATGGGGGGGCTAGTGCAGCATTAAATCGCTACGGGCGTTTAATTCAAGCAAACTCTAAACTTCTTGACTCCACTGCTATCGCAGAATTTATTGATGATTTGATTGTATCTAAGAATTTAAAAGTCATTCCGCACTCCGATGGCTACTGTTTTATTTCAAATAGCACAAAAAAGAATTCCAAGTGTTTGGATGAGGAAGGAGAGCTATCCGAGGCAAAACGAGAAGAAAAAAGGTGCGTCGGATGCCCAAATCTTTGTATCGATGATAAACGTAAAGAGCATTGGGAGAAACGGATTCAATTACATCAAAATGTTGTTGATTCGTATGCGTCTAGCGAAGTACACCTAGCATCGATGTTCTGATTGTCTAAAAATACCTGCTCAATGATAAATTTGGAGCAGGTGATGAAAACATACAGAACAACTACTCAGTGGCAGATGCTACTT
>NZ_JACJFI010000379.1 GCF_014164505.1 Shewanella sp. SG41-4
CTCAATAGCTAAATAGCTCAATAGCTAAATAGTATTTTGTTAACGAGTCAACATTAGTCCGTTGGGGTGTTAACCATACAAAAGCACAAGCCGATTTAATTAATAGAGTAGACATTGTAGTAAGTTCTAAGTTAATGACCTCTATCATATTGCTTCTATGTTTGATCATTTCTTAGTTTAATTAAAACAGAACAATTTATTTATAATCATTGAACAAAATAGAGACGTTACTCTTTAGCCACAGACTTATATTGACCTAGGATGCATATATCTATTAAGTGGCAAAAACCTGCTCCATTAAGTAACTGTTATTTATGCAATAATTTACCTTTAATAGTACAAAGGTAGGGGGGTAATTGTAAATTAGGCTTAAAGTATATTACGGTTTAATACTGTGGGATGATTCGTACTCAATTGTAAAACGCCATAATATGGAAACTATCAATGGCACAGAGATGAGGGATGATTTACTCAATTTGTTAGTTAAATTGTTATCAGAATCGCACAAGGGGGCAGGAAGCATGACCTTGAAAAAGCGTAAAAACAATTATCGCTTAACGGCAAAAGCAGGGGTGTTAACTTTTGCTTTGTGCATATCCTCATTTCCTTGTGTTAGCCAAGATATTAGCGATATTGATGAGTTAGCTACTATAGGTAATCAAGCTAATATAAATCAATTTGGCGACGATTTGTTGATTAATATCAATCAACTTGGTAGTAACAACCAGTTTATTTCAACTCAATCTGGCTTTAATAATCAAACTCTCACTACACAGCAGGGCACAAATAATTATGCCATTGCAAACCAGTCAGGAAATGATATCGAAGCCAATATACTACAAGCCGGTTTTAATAATGTTGTTTTACTAAACCAATTTGGTTCTAGCCTGATGGCCGATGTTGGTCAAATTGGAACGGATAATTTAGCCATTATCAATCAAACCGGTAGTGAAAATGCGATTTGGATCCAGCAGTACGGCTCCGGAAATGCTGTAAGTGTGACCCAATGGGGTGTATCACAACATGTTGTTGTGACCCAGGGAAGCTTATCTAACTAAGAGTAAAGGGAAATACGAAGATGAAACATTCTAAATTAGCGTTATTAATCTCAGCAGCGATATTTACTTCAGCAGGAGCTTATGCAAGCGATAGTAATACTGCAAATGTGAATCAGAGTGGTGCGGAAAATTCAGTTGTCGTTACACAGCAAGTGGCGAGTATGCAAAATGAAGCAACAGTCGGTCAAACTGGTGACAGAAATGAATCGACTGTTATTCAGGCTGATACTTCCTTAACTAAGGCATTTATTACTCAGCTTGGTAATGATAATAAAGGTACTATCTTGCAGCATGATGCAACTGAATCTGCCACAGCCACAATTGATACTACAGGCGAAAATAACCAAGCCAAAATTGAACAACAATTTAATAATGGTGCGAATGCAGCCGCTTTGGTTGAACAAAACGGTAATTTAAACGCAGCTGAGATTTTACAAGATAATGGCGACACAGCTAACTCTACAATTTATCAAAATGGTGATAGTGATGTAGCAAAAATTCGTAATCATTTTTCAGATTTTGCTGATGCAACTATTACTCAAAACTTAGGTGGTGGTAATGACGCTTATATCAATCAAGAGTCTTCTGATGCAGCAAGTGCAACGATGACTCAAACAGGTGCTGGCAATAACGGTGATATTGAGCAAAACACCCAAAACTATGGTTATAGCGCAGGCGCTGATGATACCGTTGCCACACTAACCCAAGTGGGTGATGGAAACCGTGGTGATATATATCAGTCGGGGGCTTCTAGTGATGCAGATGTCAACCAGCAAGGTAGCTTGAACCAAGCAGATGTACTTCAAACTGGTGATGATAACATGGCTGATGTTGATCAAATGGGCAGTAGCGACATTGCTTATGTAGATCAAACTGGTCAAGGCGGTATGGCTACCGTTATGCAAACTGGTAATACTTTCAATACTGCGACAATCATGCAAGGTGGTGTTTCAAACGCGGCCACTGTAAACCAAAACGGTACCAGTAATGAGGCGTTAGTTACTCAATCTGACTTCGACAACGTAGCAAATGTTGACCAAACTAATGTAGGGAACAATGCAACGGTTACTCAAAGTGGTTCAACTACAGAGGGCAACTTGGCTAATGTCACGCAAGCTGGTAGTAATGATATTACGGTAGTTACTCAAATCGGAAATGATAACAAAGCTTATGTTGACCAAGAAGCAAACAGTTTTGGTAACACTATTACCGTTATGCAAAGTGGTGATGGTAACTATGCCGGTGCGGAAACTAATTTAGGTGGTCTAAATACAATAACGATTAATCAGACAGGTAATGGTAACTTTGTGGGGAATTCTCCACTTTCAAACAACTGGTATGATCTTGAAATTGGTGCCGGTACCTTAGGTGCTGAAAACGAAGTAATGATTGATCAAACCGGTGACTTGAACATGGCTTATGCAGATGCAGCTGATTTATCATCGGTCATTGATATTGACCAAATGGGAGATTCAAATACTGCAGTTGCTGAATCATGGGGTGGTACTGATAATGATATTATGATTTCTCAAACTGGTACATATCATAATGCAGATGTATTTGTTGATGGTGCAGGTAACAACATGGTATCGATTACTCAAACAGATGCGAGTAATACGGCTAATGTAACTTCATTTGGCTACGGTAACTCAGTTACTGTTATCCAAGGGATGTAGTACAAAAGTATAATGAAGGGTGCGAAAGCACCCTTTTGGCTAATTGTTATACGGTAATCCACTTGTTAAAATTATCAACATTGATACGGACTTAGTATCAATTAAAATTATCAACATTGATACGGACTTGGTATCAATA
>NZ_JACJFI010000037.1 GCF_014164505.1 Shewanella sp. SG41-4
CATTATTAAGCGCCAACGTTTCAAAAAAAGCATCTTGTTTGGATTTGGGTATAACGCGCACATCAAAACTAATCCAGTCGCGGTTTTGGCTAACTAGTGATACTATCTGCGCCTTAAATTCAATTTGTTGCGACTTTTCAGCATATTGATGCATATATAGACAATGAAAAAACAGGCTCAGCCAAATGACTGCAAATAAGCAGCCAGCTATAAGCGGCCCTTTGCGAAGGCAAAGAAGCATAACCAAGAATAGAATGGGCAAACACCACATAGGTGCCAGCGAAGGCCATAACATCGCTGATAAAGAACAGGCGCAAAAGCCATAGATAAATCGATTCATAATGAATTAGTTAAGACATTAATCGACAAATATGCCAAAAAAATTAATAAAAAGATTTATGCCAAAACCAGAAACACTCCGTAACCATAAGTATTTACGGATGTTTGGCAAACTATTGCACAAGCCTAATCTGTGGGCATTAAATAGAAAATCTGCTCCAGGAGCATTTGCTGTGGGGCTATTTGTGGCTTGGATCCCTATGCCATTTCAAATGGTCGTGGCTGCTGGATTTGCCATTGCTTTTAACGTCAACCTTCCCGTTGCTGTGGCGCTGGTATGGATAACAAATCCCCTGACTATGCCTATTATGTTTTATGGGGCGTACTTGTTAGGCGTTAAAATCTTGGGACATAAAGCACAAGCATTTCAATTTGAAGCCAGCTGGGCATGGATTGAAGCCTCAGTATCAACCATCGGCCCACCCTTTCTCGTTGGTTGCTTATCTCTTGGCATTATCAGTGCGCTAGTTGGGTTTATTGTGATTAAGAGCATGTGGCGCTATTCAGTTTTGTTTAAATGGCAAAAGCGTAAAGGTTAGAAAGTCTTCGATTGATTGGATACTTTACCCATTTACTCTTACTAAGGTCGCTGTAGCGGCCTTTTCTATGAGCTAAAGGTGTTGATTTAAATTTTGCGCCATCTTCTTTGCTAAACGCGTAAAATCCGCAATTTCTTGGTCTGTTAATCCACTTTTCATTAACTCATTCACACGTAATTCTGCAATAGACAATTTCATAACAACTTTAACTCCCGCAGGGCTTAAGCCTAAAAAATAGCTGCGTTTATCGTTAAGGTTGTCTGACTTTTCAGCATACTTCAGATTAATTAACTCTTTGATCAACCGCGCCAGTTGCGCCTTATCAATCAATGTTTTATGCACAATATCATTTGCTGTTACTTGTTTATCTTGGTTAGCAATAATTTTTAATACCCGCAAATGTAACGGCGTTAACCCAAATTCAGCACTATCAATAGCATGACGCAATGAACGCTTTACACTGTGTAATAAATTAAACAACGGCTCTTTTATATTTTCAGACATTAGACATCCTCAAATTCATTTTAATACCCCATAAGCATCAAACTCAATTACAACAACTAAAAACTAGTTGACTTTGTCAACAACAATCAATATAGTGGACATTATCTACTAACGGCAAGGTTAATGCAATTATCAGTTGCAGCAAACGAGTGATTAAACCCCAACACTTTGCTAACCCAAACGACAGGCAAGTTCTTATGAGTAACCAATCAGCTAAAAAATCACTAACCAGATTAACTTATATCAGTGACATTATTGAAATAAGCCCTTATTTACGTAGATTGGTGTTGAGTGGCGAGCAACTGGCCAATTTCCCTGCCGATCAACAAGGGGCCTATGTAAAAGTATTAATACCGCAACCCGGTGAAACCACCGTAAATATCACATTAACCGGTCCTAATGCTGCGATTAAGCGCTCATATACCATCAGGGAGTTTGATCCTTTACGTGGTCAACTTAGCTTAGATTTTGTGATAAATAAGCATACGGGGCCAGCTACCGATTGGGCAAAATTAGCTAACGTTGGCGATACTGTGGCAATTGCAGGGCCGGGGCCATTAAAAATGAATCGATTTGATGTTAGTAACTACCTATTATTTGGAGATTCCACGTCTATCAATGCCGTTGATGCATTGATAAAGCGGCTTCCCGCCACCGCTAAAGGGCATATCATTATGTTGGTGAATAGCCAGCAAGAGCAAACTCTGCTCAGCCAGCACCCATTATTGAAAAACCATTGGTTAGTACTTAATGACGGTATCACTGCTGAACAACAAATCGCTTGGTTGTTAGATAAACTTGATCACTTTGGTGATTTACCGTCAGATACACACGTTTTTGTCGGCTTGGAAGCTACCCAAGTGAGATTAGTAAAGCAATACTTGCTTGAGCAACAACAATTACCATTAAGTGCAATCAGTGCTACAGGGTACTGGAAGCGAAATACTGATGCTGACACCTTTGGTATACAAAAACAGATGCAGCCGCTGTAGTGACTTTTGTTCAGTTAAACAAAGCACTGATTAAGTGATGGGAAATAACAATCAAAATTTGACGATTTTCATTCAAACTTGTTATTTTTGAGACTGTAAATAATTTGGTTGAACAAGGCACAGTATCTGATGACTTGCTGCGTCAATAGTATATCCACTGCCAATAAATGCTACACAATTAACCGGTAATAGGACTGTTTTGACGCGGTAGATTACAAGCGGAGGCTCGTTAGGCTGCGATAAGTCCACACCACCAAATGCAGTGTAAGTAATCCACTGAAACTAACAGCAAAGAAAAGTAATGCAATGGATTCTACGATCTTAGGCGTGTCCGCATAGCAATACCACCAAAGTGGCCATGCAATTATGCTCAGTAGGGCTAATTGCCACATGCAGCGTTTACAGCGGCCAATTTTTTGTCTAAAAACAGAGTCGGAACATTGGTTACAGGACATTACAGTTTTCTTTATAATTTATGCTCAGGATATTGATTCTCAAACTCGCTCGCCAACATGGCATATAGATACTCATCACCCCATGCACCTTTAAAAAACACATTGTTAATAAAATGGCCTTCACGACGAAACTGCAATTTTTCTAAAAGCGCTGCACTGGCTAGATTGAGGCAGTCAGTTTGAGCAATAACTCGATGACGAGATAATTCCACAAACAAATATTGCAATAAACGAGTTAGCGCTTGTGCTGCAACTCCTTGTCCTCGAAATGCTGGAGCAACAGTGAAACCGACTTCAACTTGACAGTCATCAATAAAATGTAGCGCCAGATCGCCCATTAACAACTCATGCTGGTCACTAATAGCTAATTGATACCATTACCCTGCTTTAGCAAAATCGTGGTAGTGGGTCGAATTGAATAAGCTTAGCGCATCTTGATAGTGATAATCCGTCCAACGCTGATATCGAGCAATATTTTGATCTGCTCTGCAGGCGGTAAATGCCATTAAATCATTAAGGCTAAATGGCCTGATGATTAAACTACCCGAGGTTAACGTAGGACACTTTAGTGGAAACAAACTAGCAATACTGTCCATATCAACCTCGTTCGTTTACAGAGTTTACCTGCCCGCTAATGCCGTGGCTGGCGCGATTTCAGTCGCTTTCCACGCAGGGTAAATAGTTGCAATAAGGCTCATGAATAGGCCCATAAACAATACAACTAATACATCTTGATAATGTAATTCAGAAGGAAGGAAATCAATAAAATAAATATCTGACGCCAATAGTTGAATACCCAACAATTGCTCAAAGCCATTTGCTATCGCGCTCAAGTTATAGGCAAAAGCGACGCCAAACACACCGCCAATAGTGCACCCCATAAGCCCATTTAATGCACCCTGTAACATAAATATGGTCATTATAGCGCCACGACTGATGCCCATTGTCATTAAAATAGCAATTTCAGAGGCTTTATCACGTACCGCCATCACTAATGTCGACACAATGTTAAAGCACGCCACAGCAATCACCAGCGCTAATACCAAGTACATCACTAAACGCACTAACTGAATATCTTGATAGACATGGCCTTGTGAGCGAGTCCAATCATTAATGTATAAATATTGTTCTTGGGCGAACCCCAAATCACGAGTAATGCTCGCTGCATTAAGTACATTAGCGACTTGAATGCGTACTCCGCTAACCGAAGTCCCTAGCGTTAACATATCAGCCAGATACTCCATCGATGTATAAGCCTGGATTGATTCAATTTCCCCGCCGACATCATATACACCAGAGACCACAAACCGATGACTTTTAGCCGAGGTTAATTGACTGTTATTGGCATCTGGGGTGAACATAGCTAACGTGTCGCCGACATTAAGCTCTAATTTAGTCAATAAACTACGGCCTAAAACAATATTATTTTGATCGCCCTGTAACGACTGCCATGCCTCTGTAGACATGTATTGGTTAATGCTCGACACATCAGCTTCATGGTTAATATCAATACCCGTTACCACCAGTCCTTGAAAACCACTCGGCTTTTGCACTAACCCTTGCAAGCGAATAAACGGTGCTACACCGGTAATTTGTGGTAAGTTTTGTGCGCTTTTAGCAATGACCTGCCAGTCGGCGATGGGTTCATTCACACCAACAAGTTCACCATGAGATGCCACGCCCAATAAACGTTGTTGTAATTCTTTTTCAAAGCCATTCATGGCCGACAACAACACAATCAGTACACCGACGCCTAACGCAATGCCCGCAGTTGAAGCAAATGAAATAAAACCGATAAAACGATTCGATTGCCTGGCACGAAAAAAACGCCAACCAATTGTTAATGGTAACCACTGACTCATTCGGCCTGCCCTGTACTATTAGGAACCACTTGTAACACACCATCTTTCATGGTTAATTGACGGTCCATTTTAGCGGCTAATTTATGGTCATGAGTCACTACAACAAACGCAGTATCAAATTGCTGAGCCAGCTCGCGGATCATCGCATAAACATTATCGGCACTACTGGCGTCTAAATTACCCGTTGGCTCATCGGCTAACACTAACTTGGGCTTGTTTATTAATGCCCTAGCTATCGCAACACGTTGACGTTCGCCACCAGACAATTGCGCTGGGATATGATGTAATCGATGCCCCAAACCAACACGATCTAGTAAGTTTTTAGCATCGACCAAAGCTTGTTTTTTATCTCTACCTTGGATAAACGCAGGCATAGCGACGTTTTCAATCGCAGTAAATTCAGGTAATAAATGATGGAACTGATAAATAAAGCCTAAATCGTTATTACGCACTTGTGCTTGGCGCACCGCAGACAATTTATATATGTCTTCGCCATCAAGTAATACCGTACCCGACGTTGGCGAATCTAAGGTGCCCATAATGTGTAGCAAGGTACTTTTACCTGAACCAGAACTCCCCACTATGGCCAATTGTTCGCCTTTATAAACCGTTAAATCGACTCCAGACAACACATGGGTAGTCACTTCACCATCATGATATTGCTTGCTGACATGATTAACTTGTAATAACGCGGTTTGTATTTGACTCATTATTCGTATCTCAAAGCAGTAGCGGGTTGAACCCTTGCAGCCGATAGCGCAGGGTAAAGAGTGGCAAGTAAGGTAATTAATAGCGAGCCAACAATAATATAACTCATTTGATTTATCGACAATTGCACTGGTAATGTTTGCCCAACACCTAAAATAGAAACACCAAGACCAGATAGAATTTCATTTAAATTCAAGGTAACAGCAATACCAACAACCGTCCCTAGAATTAAACCTAACAAAGCATTTAATAATCCCTGCACAATAAATATGCCCATCACAGACGAGGTCGTGACACCTTGTGTTTTGAGTACAGCAACATCAGTGGTTTTATCGACCACCATCATGACCAATGCCGACACCATATTAAACGCGGCAACAGCAACGATTAAACTTAACATCAACGACATCATGTTTTTTTCCATCTTAACGGCCGAGAATAAGTGGCCAAAGTCTTGCCGCCAGTCGCTGGTTTGGATTTCAATATTTTGTTTCGCAAAGCCAGCAACTACTTTGGGTGCCAGTGCTGGCGCAGAGAAGGGATCATTCAAATATACCCGCAATTCATTAATGGTATTACTGTCTTGGCGCATCAATTTACGCGCATCTTTGTAATGCACATAGGCAACACTTGAATCAACTTGCGAGCCCATTTCAAATACACCGGCAACGGTAAATTTACGCTGACTCGGCACAGGTCCCATGGGTGAATACACCACCCCATCACCGCTTAACACTCTGACTTTATCACCTGCTTTAACGTCTAATTTGCGAGCTAGATCAGTGCCGAGCACAATTGAATACTTGCCAGCTTGTAACGTTGAAAAAGCATCTGAATAAGTATGAGCCGCAATGCTCGACAATGATTGCTCAAGCTCTGGGTAAACCCCATACATTTGTATAGCTTGAATGTTACTGCTCGATTGGATCATGGCTTGAGTGGTCGCACTAGGCACAATGCCGCGGATATTTTGTAATAAATAGTTATCGGCCAACAGGCTTTGGCTACTTTGTTGCCAATCCCTAAATCCCATATCGCTGATCAGGGTCATTTGTGGCACAGCCCCTAAAATGCGATTTTTTAGTTGGCCTTCGAGTCCATTCATTACTGAACTGACCACAATCAATGCTGCAACACCTAAAAAAATACCCGATACAGCAAAAAAGGTAATAAAAGAGGCAAAAGCATTCGCTTTTCGGGCTCGCCAGTAACGGTAGCCAATAAAAAAAGAAAATCCTAAATTCATAAAAAAATACTAATCCTGTGCGCCTATTGGGGCGTATAAGTCAGACAATCAGGCAAAATGTGAATATGAAAACAACAAGCCAGCGTGTATGACTTGCTAAATCATTAAGTTGGGCACGATAATAGGGCTATTAGTGTGATAAATAAAGAGGCAAACCTTGATACCTGACAGCAATTCTTATTTTAGTGTGCCTCACCACTTTAATGTGTACTTAACATCGTGGGATGCAAACCAAGCTTTACCCACTGATGACGAACTTCGCGACATGCAATCTGTTGGGTTAAAACTGCTGACAGAAGTCAAAAGTCTTGAAGCAAATTGTTTACTGCAACTGCGCAATTTAGACAATGATGCTAAAGCCGTGGTCGACTTTTTAAAGCTACAATCGCGTAAAGTCGATTTAGTATTGCAACACGTATTAGAAAAAGAAGTTCAAGATGGTGAGTTATTTAAGGGCGATCAATTTGGTGGCAGTGGAATTAGTATCATTTCATCACGCCCATTGGTTGTAAATGAATACGTTAAGACCCACATCTATTTGCATACAGAATTGGTAGCATTGTTGTGTCTTTGCCAAATACAAAACTGCACCCCAGTATCATCAGATGACGCCACCGAAACCGCTTATTGGCGCTGTGAACTTGAATTTAGCCAAATACTTGAAGACGATATTGAGCAATTAGTTAAAGCAAGCTTGAATGTACAACAAAAAATGCTCAAAAAACGTAAACAGAATATCGATAAACAGCGTAGCTGAAGCCTCGCCTCATTCAATACGACTTGATCGCAAACGGAACTGACAAAGATTTCAATGAACCTATTTAGTGTACTCACGCCGCCGAGTGTAAAAAAAGGCCAACAAACGCAAACTTTGGCAACATTGGGTGGCGTGTCGCAAGCCATCACCCTCGCCAATTTAATCAATAACCATGCTGGCACCAGTATTATTGTCACTCACGACACGCCTAGTGCGTTATCGCTTGAGGTCGAACTGAGTTATTTATTAAACCACATCAATGTGAATGTGTGTTTGTTTCCCGATCGTGAAACACTGCCTTATGATAGCTTTTCGCCACACCAAGACTTAATATCGCAGCGACTTGAAACCTTAGCCAATATTGGTCAAAGCCAGCACAATGTGGTCATCGTACCGGTAAACACCTTAATGGTTCGCCTACCTCCTAAATCATTTATGACTGCCAATGTCATGGTGCTTAATAAAGGCGACACATACAGTTTACAGCAAGCCAGACAACACCTTACTGATACCGGTTACCATATCGTCGATCAAGTATATGAACATGGTGAATTTGCTATTCGTGGCTCTATTATCGATATTTTTCCTACTGGCTCAAAACAACCATTACGAATAGAATTGTTTGATGATGAAGTTGAATCGATACGTTTTTTTGATGTTGACACTCAGCGTTCAGGCATGGCTCGCGATGCGATTCGCATGCTGCCAGCAAAAGAATTCCCCACCGACAGCAATGCGATTGAAGGCTTTAGACAACGTTATCGTCGCCGCTTTGAAGTGATCTCAAAAGAGGCAGAATCTGTTTATCAACTGGTCAGCCGTAATTTAATGCCCGCAGGCATCGAAAACTACTTACCGTTGTTTTTCGATGACACGGCCACATTGTTTGATTATTTGCCGCAAAACAGCCAACTGATCACCTTAGGCAATATTGAGAAAGCCAGTTTAGCGCACTTACATGAAGTCAATGTCCGTTACGAAGACAGACGTGTTGATCCACTAAGACCGTTATTGGCGCCAAAAGAACTTTACTTGCTTAATGATGAATTATTCGCGGCATTTAAATCTTTTACTCGTACCCAATTATTACAGCAACATATTGCCTCCGACACCAATAATGCCGGCGAGCCGCTAGTTGAAGTTGAACTACCAGCTCATACGCTAATCGCTAACGTTGAAACACTGCCCGACATCAATGCTAACCATAAACTCAAACAACCACTGATTGCGTTACAGGAGTATTGTCAGCAGCACCAAAAACTGGTGTTTAGTGCCGAATCGGAAGGTCGACGTGAAGCCCTGTTAGAATTATTTGCTAAAATTGACATCAGACCGAAACAATTTGCTCATCTTAACGACTACCTAGCAGCCAAAGACAATATAGGTTTAATCGTCTCACCTTTGGCGCGAGGTTGTGTGCTAACCGACACCGCAAAAGGTGCCGTCAGCATCATTTGTGAAACCGAACTGTTTGGTCAGCGTATTTCGCAGCAACGTCGCCGCGAAAAGCAAAAACAAGTTAGCACCGATGTTTTAGTCAAAAACCTGGCTGAACTTAAAGTTGGTCAACCGATTGTCCACCTAGAGCACGGTGTTGCGTTATACCAAGGGTTAGAAACACTCGATACTGGCGGTTTGGTTGCAGAATATTTAAAACTTGAATATTCAGGTGGCGACAAGTTGTATGTGCCAGTGTCGTCACTGCACCTTATCAGTCGCTATAATGCCAGCGGCGATGGTAATACTCACCTCAATAAGTTAGGTAACGAAACCTGGGCTAAGGCCAAGAAAAAAGCCATAGAACGTATTCGTGATGTGGCCGCGGAGTTGCTTGATGTATATGCTCGTCGTCAAGCTCGCCCTGGCGATGCGATGAGTATTGATGAAGAAGAATACGCTCAATTTAGCCAAGGTTTCCCTTTTGAAGAAACCGTCGACCAAGAAAGTGCGATTCACGCCGTACTTGAAGACATGCAAGCACCACGGGCAATGGATCGCTTAGTCTGTGGCGACGTGGGTTTTGGCAAAACCGAAGTGGCCATGCGAGCAGCATTTGTCGCCGTGAATGCCGGTAAACAAGTGGTGGTGTTAGTGCCAACAACCTTACTTGCCCAGCAACACTATGAAAACTTTAAAGACCGTTTCGCTGATTGGCCTATCGTTATTGAAGTAATGTCACGCTTTAGAACCGCCAAAGAGCAAAGCAGTGTTGTCGAACAGCTGTCTGAAGGTAAAGTCGATATTGTTATCGGCACCCATAAGTTACTGTCATCAGAAGCTAACTTCGATAACCTCGGGTTATTAGTCATCGACGAAGAACACCGCTTTGGTGTACGTCAAAAAGAAAAAATTAAAGCATTACGTGCCAATGTCGACATTTTAACCCTCACCGCCACACCGATTCCGCGGACATTAAACATGGCCATGTCAGGCATGCGAGATTTATCGATTATCGCCACCCCTCCGGCTAAACGTTTGGCAGTAAAAACCTTTGTGCGTGAATATGACAAAGCCACGGCACGAGAAGCTATTTTGCGTGAGATTTTACGTGGTGGCCAAGTGTATTATCTGCATAATAATGTTGAGACCATTGAGAAAACAGCGCAAAACATCCGCGATTTACTGCCAGAAGCTCGCGTAGTAACAGCCCATGGCCAAATGCGCGAACGCGTTCTTGAAAAAGTCATGTCCGACTTTTACCACCAACGTTTTAACGTGCTGGTATGTACCACCATTATTGAAACCGGCATCGATGTGCCCAGTGCCAATACCATTATTATTGACCGTGCCGATATGTTTGGTTTAGCACAGCTGCACCAGCTTCGCGGCCGTGTTGGACGATCGCATCACCAAGCCTATGCTTATATGATGACGCCACATCCTAAACGCATGACCCCAGATGCCCGTAAACGTCTTGCTGCTATTGAAGCTCTAGAAGATCTTGGCGCAGGTTTTTTACTGGCCACCCAAGATTTAGAAATTCGCGGCGCGGGTGAATTGCTCGGCGATGAACAAAGCGGCCATATCTCAAAAATTGGTTTTAGCTTATATATGGAAATGCTGGAGTCCGCCGTAAAAGCCCTTAAAGAAGGAAAAGAGCCTTCTTTAGCCTATATGATGAGTGCTAAAGCAGAAATCGATTTACGTATTCCGGCGTTATTACCAGAAGATTACGTTAGTGACGTTAATATGCGCTTATCATTATATAAACGTATCGCTAACTGCGAAACCGACACTATGCTCGATGAACTTAAAGTCGAATTTATTGACCGATTTGGTATGCTGCCTGTACCTACACGTAATTTAATGGCGATTACCTTGTATAAACATCAAGCCACTGCGTTAGGTATCCATAAAATTGAAATGCACGCTAAAGGTGGCAGTGTCGAATTTGGTCAAGAAAATCACGTCGATCCGATGTTTATTATTGGTTTGTTGCAAAACCAACCACAAATCTATCGAATGGACGGGCCAAATAAGTTAAAGTTCAACATTCCTGCTGAGACAAGCAAAGAGCGTCTTGAGTTAATCAACACCCTGCTTGAACAGTTCGCTAAACATCAAATTTTGGAGACAAATAGTGCTTCGTAATCTTGCGATTTCTATCGCCGCTATCACAGCGCTATCCTACAGCTTTTCAGCCCATGCAGAATCATGGTTTGAAGTTGAAGTGTTTGTATTTGAACGTCAACAGCCGTCTGTTGAAAAATGGCTCAATGCCACACCACCAAAACTCAGTAATGACACGGTGGATATCATTACCCCAGTGATTAGTACCGATATCACCGGAGTTGCCGTTGGCTTAAATGGTTGTACTTCAACCGACTGGAGCAATGGTTCCAGTAATTGTAATGACCCAAAAGTCAGTAACAGTATCGCGGCCCACCCAAGCGAAGTGCCGTTTAATATTGGAGCAAACAAACCTCAAACCGCTTATTTAAGTCAAGGTCCATTACTGCTAGCTCAAAGCCAGGGTAAGTTTAATGATTTAATTCGAACCATCCAACGCGAGCCTTACGTTAAAAGCCTAGTGCATTTAACTTGGCAACAAAATATGCAGTCGCGCAGACGTGCTAAGCCTGTGCGTATATTTGGTGGAAAGGATTTTTCAAAAAGTTTTGAATATCATGGCTTAGCTGTCAAAAAACCAGCTCAAACAGAAGCTATGCCAAGCACAGAGTTTGGTGCCTTAGGTAACACGTATGAAGCACCAAAGATTGGCCCAGTATGGGAATTAGATGGCTCGATAAACATTTATTTGAGCCATTACCTGTATATTGAAAATAATTTGGCTTTACGTAAACCGACTCAAAAAATGCTTGAATCAAGTCCTTTAGAGTTTAATGAATATGCCGCTCTAGAAATCGAAGGTAAAAAGAAATTAGCACCTTACTTAGAAAGTATCCCACTTATTCAAAATCGTCGTGTGCGCAGTGGTGAAATCCATTACTTTGATCACCCACAACTGGGTGTCGTGATGCAAATTCGTAAAATGGCTCAACCTACAAATGTTAAACCGATTGATTTAACCGAGCGTGCTACCACTAGCCAACCAGTACCTTATACCGGCTAACCATTGAATAGCTTAATACTAAAAAACCGGATCAATTGATCCGGTTTTTTGATTAATAGCCTAGCTCATTGACTCAATGATCTCAGCTCGAGATAAAAAATACATCCCTAACTCGAACAGTGGTTATTGAAAAATTTACAATGATTGTGCAATGCGAGTGATGTCCATAGCCAATTGCTGCGCAGCTTGCCAACGTGTTTGCTGCTCAAGCGCCAGCAAGGATTGCGCGGTATTACCTTTTAGCGATAATGCGGTATGCGTAGGCTCGGCAGCCGGCCAATCAAACTCGGTTAATAAAGCATTAACGCCAACAGGATCATTACAGACCAAAATCATATCACAGCCAGCATCTAACGCCGCCTTAGCACGGCCAAGGTAGTTACCTGCAAAGCTGGCACCCTTCATGCCTAAATCGTCAGAAAAAATCACCCCATCAAAAGCTAATTGTTGACGTAAAATAGTTTGTAGCCAGTAAGACGAAAAGCCAGCGGGATTAGGGTCAATATTTGAATAAACCACATGTGCTGGCATCACACCTTGTAGCCGCTGAGAACCTATCAAGTTCTTAAATGGCTGCATATCAAAAGCTTCCACTTGCTCTTTAGTGCGTGGATCAACTGGCATTGCAATATGTGAGTCGGCAGCAACACTGCCATGACCAGGGAAATGTTTTCCTACCGCGGCCATTCCGGCCTCATTCATGCCAATGATAAACTGCTGCGCTAATGCACTGACTTCATCAGGATCTGCGCTAAAACTGCGTTTACCGATCACTTCACTTATACCATTTACGTCTAACACAGGCGCAAAACTTAAATCAATATCGCACGCTAACAACTCAACAGCCATTAAAAAACCACACTCTTTCGCCCATTGTTTAGCTAATGTTAAATCACCTTTAGCAGCAGGTAAAATATCACCCATGGCAGGAATTAAACTAAACCCTTCACGAAAACGTTGAACTCGGCCACCTTCATGATCGACCGCAATTAATAATTCAGAGCGAATACGGCGAACACTTTTAACCAATTCAATTAATTGACTTTTATTTTCACAGTTACGACTAAAAAGTATAATCCCGCCAACCTGTGGATGTATTAACTGCTCTGCTTCTAATGCAGATACAGTTAAACCAGCAAGATCCATCATTAAATAGCTCAAATCTTTCCCTTATCTATAAAGCTGACAATCATGTCAGGTTAATCAAGTCACATTATGCATCAAGTATAAGGCTGGCTAATGTGAGAATAATGCATCAAAAAATCTAATGAACAGTCATTGATTAATGTGTGGGATACTCTACCAAGAATAGGAGATAAACCGTCAACATTACTTTTGACGATTATACTCACTTATAACGAAAACAATAAACGACTCAGCAAGGGTTAAACAACATGATTAGCGTATTTGACATGTTCAAAATTGGTATCGGCCCTTCTAGCTCACATACTGTGGGCCCAATGAAGGCAGGTAAAATTTTTATACAGCATGTCGCTGATAATAATTTATTAGCGAATACCGATGAGTTACAAGCAGAATTATTTGGATCTTTAGGCCAAACAGGCAAAGGTCACGGCACAGGGAAAGCGGTCATTTTAGGCCTAATGGGTGAAGATCCAGAAACGGTAGATACCGATGGTATTGATGCCATTTTAGAAACGGTGTCTACCACTCAGAAACTTACCTTAGCAGACGGACGTCAGGTAAAATTTACTCGCGAAGAAGGGGTAACCTACCACAGACGTAAAACCTTGCCTGCACATGCTAATGCCATGACCTTATATGCATTGTCTAAAGGCGAATGCATATACCAACGGACCTATTATTCGGTTGGCGGCGGGTTTATTCTTGACGAAGATGAAATTACTCAACGTAATGCGTCTCCAGCAACGCCAATTGAGCAAGCACCATATGACTTCAACAGTGCATTGCAATTACTGCAGTTGTGTTGCGAAAACGGCTTAAGTATTTCATCATTAATGATGGCCAATGAGCTTAGCATTGCCACTGAAGATGAGATCAAACAAGGTTTGTGGAAAATTTGGCAAACCATGAAAAACTGCGTTGATCGCGGTTATCAAAAAGAAGGCATATTGCCAGGCGGTTTAAAATTACGTCGACGTGCGCCAGCACTGTACCGCCGTCTAAAAGCAGAAGGACGAAATAACACTGATCCATTAACGGCTATGGACTGGGTAGATTTATTTGCTTTATCGGTCAACGAACAAAATGCAGCAGGCGATCGCGTCGTCACGGCCCCAACAAACGGCGCGGCAGGGATTATCCCGGCAGTTTTGTGTTACTACGATATGTTTGTTCAAGAAGTCGACATCGATGTGTGTAGCCGCTATTTATTAACTGCTGCTGCCATTGGTATTCTGTACAAGAAAAATGCCTCTATTTCTGGCGCTGAAGTCGGATGCCAAGGCGAAGTGGGCGTAGCCTGTTCAATGGCTGCCGGCGCGTTAACTGAAATAATGGGCGGAACCGTAGAACAAGTTGAGAACGCTGCTGAAATTGGCATGGAACATAACTTGGGGTTAACTTGCGATCCAGTTGGCGGCTTAGTACAAGTGCCTTGTATTGAACGTAACGCTATGGGTGCAGTAAAAGCGATTAATGCTTCACGCATGGCACTTCGCGGTGATGGTAATCACAAAGTGTCATTGGATAAAGTCATTAAAACGATGATGGAAACCGGTAGAGACATGCGCAGCAAATACAAAGAAACAGCAAAAGGCGGTCTTGCGGTGAATATCGTCGAGTGTTAATTGGCGCATTAGCTTAATCGAGTAAATTCGATATGCCTGTTAGCGAACCTAACAGGCATTTTTGTATGCCCTGAACGGGTAGATAACCTGTTAATGATGTCATAGTGAAATCAATTAACTGAACAACCTGTTTTCCCTAGCATCAAAACCAGATATTGGGGCGGTAGAAAATGCATTCGAACACACCCAAACCAAAGAGAAACCTTTACCTTTAGTGAGCTTGAGCGGGCTCAACAAATGCTTTGGTTCCCCAAAGCGGAACAGTCGAAAGGCTGTGTTTAAAGCTTCCCGATGTTTCTTTGGTAGAGTAAGAGACATACATTAATGTTTGATTTTCAGCATCGAATATTCTTCTGATTTTCATGGTTTTGAAAAAAATACTTTTTGATTTTTTAAACACAACCTCACCTGATTTGCTCTTATCTATTTGTTCAATCATATCGGTGGTGATTTCCCCCGTTTGTCGGCAAGAAATAGAACTATCACTTGGATCTGAAAAACTGAGATTCTCTTCTATTGAAGCAATATGACATGTGACACCGGTTACGATGTCATCCTTTAAAATGTTTAATTTTATATCTTGTGTCGTAAACATTCCAAGTGATACATCACCGACTTCGTTGTCAGAACAAGCCGTAAGAAGTACAGTTAACCCTAGCGTAATGAGTATTTTTTTCATCGGTAACACCTTGTAATATTATGGGTTTATTCCATCAAATAGCTTGGTATAAAAATTTTTAATTTTACCATTAAAGGCAAATCATTATGGTAAGCCTTTAATGCAAAATAAATCTCCGTTGACGTTGTAGCTACCACCACTGAGCATGATTAAGATTCTAACTGCTTAGACTAGTGCCTGAAACATCATGTTTATGAGCATCTTACTATTAGCATAATGGTCAACCTTTATGAGCTAAGAGCAATTTATTTTAGTTAAATGCACTTTGAGCACAACGGGTTAAACCTGCAGTCACCGAACCGAAATGATCACCTACAACCACTTTGGCATTGGGGTAAACATTGGCAATTTTATTGTATATCGAAGGGCTTCTGGCCGTACCGCCTGTCACATATACAATATCAGGTGTGATTGGCATATCGCAATCTTGTAACTCTGCTTTAGCGATGGCCGTTTGCATTGCTTGTTTCATTAACGCTTCAACTTTCGCTAAAGGATCATTAATGGCTTGCTCAAACTGTGCTGCTGTTAATGGGACTAACAGCCCCTTTTCAATAAAATCTAACGAACATTCAGTGGTTTCATTGTCTGACAAACTGATTTTTGCCGCTTCAGCTTGGCGTACAACTTGATAACTCATTTGATTTTTTTGTACTTTTTGTAAACGGACTAATAGTTCTGGTTGCAGTGCTTCTTTGATGAGCTGCTCAACAAGTTTACGAGAGGGTAAACTGACAAAGTCACGTTGGGCACTAATATCATTAACGGCCACTGCGTTCCAAAAAGGTGTTCTTGGCATTGGTTTACCGTTAATCATGAATGCGTCTGCACCAAAGCTTGGCATCAATCCAGTCATTGCTAACGCGATATCTAAATCGTTACCACCGATCCGTTGACCAGAATGCCCAAAACAGTCTGGACTGCGATCTTGTTGCTTAATGTACGACGGTCCCATTTTTACCACTGAACAATCTGTCGTACCACCGCCCACATCCACCACTAGCACGGTATTGTCATCGCTAAGGTTTGACTCAAAATCCATTCCCGCTGCTAGGGGTTCAAATAAAAACCTAACATCGGTGAAGCCTGAACGAGTTGCTGCAAGGCGTAAAATAGTTTCAGCTTGTTGATTACTGTTTTCGCCACCTATACCTTGAAAATTAACCGGTCTACCTATCACTGCATGACTTGCTGCACTAAGCGATTTTGCGCTTAAGGCCTTATCGGCGAGGTTTTTAACATGTTGCATCATCAAGGTAACAATGTCTTCAAATAAGGCTATTTGTTCAACACGCAACCCGTTTGCACCTAAAAAAGATTTTGGAGAGCGGACATAGAAACCTTCTTCGGGCATGTCTAAATAAGCATCTATAGCAGCTTGTCCAACAAACACAGCTTGTTCATTGGGCGACAGATCAAGCTCATGTCGCATTTGTTTTGCTCGCATTAACTGCGAACTGCGCAAATGAGAATACTCTGCTTTTAAGTGTTCAGGTAAACCTTGGTATACCGCTTCGGCGATCAGCTCGCGATCCATTGCGTATAACGTAGAGGGCATAAAATCCGAATGAGTTGATAATGGTAATAACGATACCGCATCATCAATCATTACCCCTATCGCACAGTTGGCACTGCCGTAATCAAATCCAACAAACATTGACTGACCTTCTGTCGTCTAATCGAAAAAAAGCGCTTAAAATAACACACTTATGACACTTGCTAAACCATTTATCACTGTTTTATCTCTTGCTTGAGTAAAGCAAGTCCCACATATTAAAAAGTAACCCTGTATATGGCGTTTAACATGATACAAGTCTCACTAGTCTGAATACGGGATAACGGCTAATACAGTGCAAATAACAACTGTGCAAATAACAAAAAAGCCCAATCTTATGTAGATTAGGCTTTGGTATTAACAAAGGTATTCATTAGCCTTTGTTATTCATTTTTTCTTGTGCTTTACGCTGAGCTTCTTTTTGTTGGCGACGAGCATCAATGACTTGTTTTACATCACTGCCAATATGCGCTTCACCGCGTTGCTTGGCTAATTGTACTTGACGCTCACGCTCAATAAAGCGCTGACGTTGCTCTTCCGGCACTTTATCAATGCAATGAGGGCAACTGACACCTTGAACATACGCTTCAGTTTGTTTTTCGGCTTCAGTAATTGGCATACGGCAAGCGTTACACTGATCATATTGGCCTTTTTCTAAGCTGTGATTTACTGCTACGCGGTTATCAAACACAAAGCACTCACCTTCCCATAAGCTTTGCTCTTGCTCGACTTCTTCAAGATATTTTAAAATGCCGCCTTCAAGGTGATATACCTCATCAAAACCCTGCTCTTTTAAATATGCAGTAGATTTTTCACAACGAATACCGCCGGTACAAAACATTGCCACTTTTTTGTGCTTAGCTGGATCTAAGTTTTGCTTCACATATTCAGGAAACTCACGGAAAGTCTCTGTCACTGGATTGACAGCATTTTTAAACGTACCAATCTTTACTTCGTAATCATTACGAGTATCAACCAACACCACATCAGGATCTGAAATCAGTGCATTCCAGTCTTTTGGTTTCACATACGTCCCGACGACTTTACGAGGATCAATGCCTTCAATACCCATAGTCACAATTTCTTTTTTCAACTTCACTTTAGTGCGATAAAACGGCATTTCAGCGTCAAAAGACAGCTTCGTCACGATATTATCTAGACCTGGTTGAGTGCCTAACCAAGCCAATAAAATCTCAATCGCTGATGAGGTTCCTGCAACAGTGCCATTGATCCCTTCTTGGGCAAGTAACAAAGTGCCTTTAATTTCGTTTTGTTCCATGACAGTCAACAATGGCTGACGAACGGCCTCAAAATGAGGTAATGCGACGAATTTATATAATGCGCACACAGCAACTTGGGCTTGAGATGCAGCTGTTATAGCTTTTTGAATAGGTTCTTGTTTAGGCTCTTGTTTAGATTCTTGTTTAGGCTCTTGCATAAAAATATTAACTCCGCTGGCTGGAACTTAATTTCCAGTGCATATTGCAGTGCATATAGTAAGGCCTGCACACTGTGCACAGACTCAAAAAAACGGCCGAAAGTATACCTAAATCACGGTAAAAAAAATACTAAAACCAGCAGATGTACTTTTTTACAATGTTACTAACGGTTAATTTTGGGTTTTCAGCCAAGAAACGTTACTCTATTATCAAGACATCATTTTATAGGCACCTAATGAACTCTGCCATTTTGTACAGCTTTCGTCGTTGCCCTTATGCTATGCGAGCACGTATTGGCCTGCATTTAAGCCAGCTGAATCCTGTAGTACGTGAAATAGAACTTAAAAACAAACCTGCTGAGATGATAGCCATTTCGGCCAAAGGCACGGTGCCAGTTTTAGAGCTTAGTAACACCCAAGTGATCAGTGAAAGTCTTGATATTATGCGCTTTGCATTAACTGAACACCCCGCTACCGATAACCATTACTTAACCACAACCGAGTATCAAACCCTTCAATACTGGTTAGATAAATCAATGACTGAATCGCTCATTAATGCCAATGATAATCAATTTAAACCATGGTTAGATAAATATAAGTATGCAGACAGGTTCCCTGAATACAGTCAACTTTGGTATCGACAACAGGCAGAGCGGTTTATTCAGACATTGGAGGACCAGTTGCAGCAACATAACTATTTGTGCACTAATAGCTCAACACTAGCTGATTTTGCTATTTTTCCATTTATTCGACAATTCGCTAATGTTGAACCCATGTGGTTTAACACCATGCCGTACCCTAACGTATGCGCTTGGTTGGCTAGATTAATGAACAGTCCGCTATTTAACGTGACGATGTACAAATATCCTTTGTGGTTACCGCAAAAAACTATGATTCAGCTCAAACATTCAATACTTGATGATGGACAAGTAATACCTTTGTGCAAAAATTGAAAATTATGATTATTTAATGATTTACGGGCTATTAATCCGTTAATTTTTAAAGTAAATTAAAGGTGTTAGCAGTGAATAGTCGTTAAAGAACATGGATTTCTATTATTTTTACTGCAGATGTTAAGTTTACACTTAAATAAGTCATTGCTGGAATGCAAAGGAACATGACATGAATAATATGGATATTACGTTAGTAGTAATGCTCATTGCATTACTGATTTTACATATTCACTTTTGCTATCGAGCCTTTACCTCGAAAGCACACATCACAAATGGCCAACGTGTAGTGTGGTCGATGCTCAGTTTATTAGTCGGACCATTAGGCTACTATGTCTATCAAAACATGATCCCACTCGAGTTCTACGAATAGACAATAAAACGGTGCTTGATGATTAGCATATAAACGAGCCTTTTTGTTCAATAAAGGCTCGTGTTCACTGTTGACCTAGCTTATAAATAGCGAGCGTATTGCTGACCATTTTTTAATGGTTTTATTGGTGCCTTTACCGCTGGCATACCTACGTATAAAAATCCCACTATTTGATCTTGTTCTGACAAGCCTAATTGTTGATGTACATTAGCATCAAAAGCAAAATCGCCTGTACGCCATACCGCACCTAGCCCAATAGAAAATGCCGCTTGCTGCATTGCCATCGTCGCACAACCAGCTGCAATATGTTGTTCTAAAACGGGTACTTTATCATGTGTTTGTGTTTTGGCTACCACCGTAATCACCATCGGAGCACGGTAAGGCATGTTGCTCACTTTTGTGAGAAAAGCTTCATCTGCACCACTTTTTTTAGCTGCATCAACAAAAATGTCAGCCAATTTAGCTAAGCCATCATCTACCGCAATAATAAACTCCCAAGGCGTTAATGCACCGTGGTCTGGTACTCTTGCCGCTGCATCAAGTATAAAAGTGAGTTGTTCGGCATTTGGTGCAGGGGCAACTAGACGGGGAGTCGATTGGCGAGTCAATAACAGTTGTTTAGCGTCCAAGATACAATCCTTTTGAGTAAATTATGCTGCCGATATTAGCAAAAATCCCACGTATTAGGTGGGATTTTTTAGGGGTGTTCTATGTAACCTAATGTTATGTAAACAAGACTACTTTAAAAACCGGCGTCCTATAAAGTAATCAACACTGGTGTAACGGCCTCCACCAATCACAAATAATGCCAATAACATGATTAAATAAGTCATCGCGAATTCAATACCATTATTTAAAATAACAAAATTACCTGAGCTGGTTAACCATTCGTAATTACCATGCTCTTGTAAAATAGATTTAGCCGCAGATAATTTTTCCGCTGAAGCCAACACTTGCTCATTCGCCAGCCACGAACTTGCATCGGCAATTGCTAACCAACCATTGGGTAAATGGACCGCAAATACTGCAACTAACATTGTGACCATCATTGGCAATGCCACGAATCGAGTGGCTAAGCCAATCAACAGTAAAAAACCACCGAATAATTCAGTGCCTGCAGCTAACGCCGTCATGACTTCTGGCATGGGTAAACCCAAACCCCAGTCAGTGTTACCAAACCACGCTGCGGTGTCTTCAAAATGTGACAATTTATTGTATCCTGCCTGCATTAATACTGGCGCAAGATAAAGTCTTAGCAGTAAGGCGGCTAAGCCATCTGTATGTTTAATCACATTTAAAAATTGTTGATATAATCCACTTAGCATTTGCATAATTTTTCCTGGCTGAAATCGTTGTTGTAGTAAGAGACCCGCTAAAGATTAAAAATATTTCAGATTAGGTGATTAGCGACTATAAATAACTATTACTTGTCTAAGTGTAGTTCAGTTAAATCTTCTACTAATTCAGCTAGCTTTTTATCAAAGCGCTTACGTTGTTTTTGACTAAATGATTGATTTAGTTCTATTAACATTGAACCAAATTTACGAGTATTTTCGGTAACATTGTCGCGATACACCTGAGATTTTAGTTCATCAGGCGAGACCATTAATAACTTCATTTGTTGGGTAAAGTAATCTGTTTGCTCACGACGTTTCAGTGCTTGTTCAAATTGGCTTAACCATTCATGGCGATACTCAAGCCACATGTCTAACGTGGCTAAACGTTCCGTATTGGCTTGATGAATAATACTTTTTTGTGCATCTGTCACATTGCCGGTCCATTCAGATAATTGTTTGGCGATTCTTTTATCTGAGTCGGTTATTAATTCTGCTTGATCTTTACCGGCATATTCTTCGATTAATTCTTTCTGTTCTTTTTTAAGCTGCACAAGAACCTGATTAACCTGTTCATCGGATAAGCTCGCTATAATGGGCAACAGATCAGGCATAACAAAATCGAAAATTCGGGACCAATGCGCCTTTGCCATTGACACTTGCTCAAGCCATAGTTCAGGGGTCATGGTGTGTTGATTAGTCAATGTTGACAATAACGACAGTTGATCACGATACCGCGGTAATTCTTGTTGGCGATGCCAGACTAAAAATGATTCAATCACAACATCGAATTTGTCTTGCTGCTTTGAGGTTAACTCTACGTACTCTTCAACTTCCCACTCTATTGCCCAATCCAGAAAAAAATAGCTTACTTTGGTTGAGCAACCAACAAAAAATAGGCTACTTAACAGTAGGATAATCAATTTTTTAGACACAGATAATTCCCTTATCAAAACTTACATGAATTGTACTTTATAATATCCTTGTACTTCATAAGAGCATATTAGCAAGTGATTAATGTAAAGTATTGTGTAAAGCATTGTAAGTATTGTGTAGATTTTTGCGGTTCTTTGGCTGCCATCAATAAAGCCCACATTGCCGAGAACAACCAAAAACAATTCATTGCGGCGGGTAATGCAGCTTTCGCTGCAGCCACATCGGTGAGGCTAGCAACCTGACAATATTGTATGATCACGTTATCGATCAATTGGTTCATTTGCGTCGTTGATAACTGATGACTGGCCACAACGCTGGCTAAGTCGAACAACGGATGACTCGCTACAGCATATTCATAGTCGATACAAAGCAACTGATGAGACACACTGCCACTAAGCAGTAAATTGTGCGGGGTTAAATCTCGATGACAAAAAACCGGCAACAATACACAGGCTTCTAACTGCGATAACCAATGCCGAACAAGCCCATTTAAACGTAATAATTGCTGCCACGCATCATGCCATTGAGGATCGACTTGTGACCCCATTAATGAATCCAATTGATATGCGTATTGTTGCCACTGCTCACTCACAGTAATACTTTTATTTGGTACAGGTAACTGACTTAGTTTACAAAATAATGCGCTAAGCAAAGGCACTGCATCAACTGCGGCAACAGATTTATTTGTGGGTTGCCCAAGAGATAAATGACTGCGCGTTGACGAAAATATCGACCAGTCTATTTCTGGTTGATCAATAAACTCACTCAAATACAGTTGTTTATCATCACTGACCCAAATTAATGCTGGGGCAATATTAGCCATTATTGCGGTTTGCCAACATTCAACTTCAAGCGACCTATCACACCAATTACTGTGGGGTTGATTCACTCTTAGAACCTTATCTCCATCATCACAAGATAATTTAATATTAACATTACTGATCCCTGTGTTAAGAAAGCACACCGCGTTACATTGCGCCACGAGCTGTTCAAACAATGTGGTTGGCATGGCTTTGCTGATCGTATTAAGCACATCAATTGGTAGAGATAACAACGGTTGGGGCATCAATATTTACTCTAATAAAATGACATTGTGGTTAGCTATACGCCAACCACCTCTTGACTCGTATTGTGTTGAGTTATTATATGATGACGATATTTCTTACGCCACATCATGTATCCACCAACAGCCATCGCGACATATAAAACGAACAAACCCGAAGTCAACATTAAGCCTTTTTGGAAATAAAGGTAAATTGACACAAAATCAATGACAACCCAATAGAGCCAATTCTCTAGCACTTTTTTAGCCACTAGATAAGTTGTTACTATCGCAAAACAAGTGGTTGCTGCATCGATATATGGAAATGCTGCCGACGTGTAATTAGCCATTAAATATCCCACTAACATAGACACTAATGACGTAGCACCGATGAGCCAAGCATGAGTTATCCAAGACCAACTGGTAATGTTAAGATGATTGGTGTCTATGTTGTGCTGAGAACCATTGTTCAAATCAGAATGATGCATGTGGCTTTGTTGTGAAGGTGGCACATGTAACCACAGCCAATAACCGTATACCGCCATGCCCATATAATAGATATTAAGGACTGATTCCATCAATAACGAAACATTCCAAAATAAAACGGTGTAAATGGCGGTACTAATAAATGCTGCCGACCAACACCAGATGTTAGTCCGCATAGCAAGAATTAAGTAAGCAAGCGCTAGCATAACGGCAACAGCCTCCCAAAACGTCATTAATGACGCTTCACTAAAGGCTTGTTGTAGCGTTATAAATAGATCATTCATTGTCGTTATTCGCTATGAGCAAGGTCGAGCTCACCACCGATAAATTTACACACAAAAACAGCTTTACCCCACTTTTGGTGTGCTGCTTGCATTTCAACGGCTAGCATCGACATCACATCTGCATACTCACCACAGACTTGGGTTGCCATGGCGTTTGTCACTCGTTGAATATTGTTATAACTATCCACTCTGCCGATAAACCACTGAATAGGATCGAGATAGTTCTCATTAAACGGATACATGCTGATTTCTGCAGTTAACTTCATTTCTATTCCTTAATTAAAACCGCTACAACACTGGTTGCAGCGGTTTTGAGTCATTACATAAATTGGACTTCTAATGTCACACCAATTTGGCGCGGATCACCGTAACGAATATATTGCTTGTCTGCCCAATCTTGATCGGGTTCGTTGCCAAAATAAAAACCTCGCACACCATATTGTTCATCAAATAAATTGCGACCCCATAGATATGCCGACCATGTTGGCGTTTCATAACCTAAGCGCGCGTTATAAATAGTATAGGCTTCTGACTGAGATTCATTGCTGTCTGAATAATAAAACTGACTTTTACCACTGGCATTTACGTTTGCAAACCACCCAGAATCAGCAACATACGTCATACCCGCACTGTAAGTGAATTTAGGTGAATGTGCTAAGTCACGTCCAGATAAATCTACGGTAGAACCGTATTTGTCACTGTATTGATATTGGCCATATTCAGTTTCTAACCAACCGAAACCACCGTAAAATTCAATATTTTCTGTCAAATACCATTTTGCATCTAGCTCAGCGCCATAGTTATTTGAACTACCAGCATTTTCAGTAAATAGAATAAAACGCTGCGGGCTATCTGGGTCTTGTAAAGATGCTGCCACTTGTTGGTCTTGGCGATCCATATAAAATAGCGCCAATGTAGAATCCACTTCTCCGTCAAACCAGCTCGATTTCAAACCGACTTCATAGTTATATAAAATCTCAGTGTCGAACTGTTTCTTGTTAGACAATTCAGCAGGTAATGTCATATTAAAACCACCCGCTTTATAACCGCGGGCAACACGAGCATAAGCATTGTGATTAGCATTAATGGCTTTTGACAACGCAATATGGCCTCCCCACATATCTTCTGATGGGGCAAAGTCATCGTTATTACTATCACTATAATCGCTATCGCGACGCTCGAAACGCAACCCTGTCGACAATAAATAATCATCGCCTAAATGGCTGTCTAGTTGACCAAATACGGCATAGTTTGTCGCCTCGTAATTTGACTGCAACACTTCATCTGGCCAGGTGTTGTATTCCGAGTATAAGTCATTATCTTCTTTCAAATTCATCGCGTATACGCCAACTAACCAGTCGGTGCTACCTGCAAAAATCCGCCCAGCCGTTTTTGACGATAGACGAAATTCTTGGGTTAAGGTTTTCCGGTCG
>NZ_JACJFI010000380.1 GCF_014164505.1 Shewanella sp. SG41-4
ACTAAACAAAAAACAACTAAACAAAAAACAACTAAACAATAATCTTTTAGCCAATTCAACCCACTCCAAACCCCGAAAAATCACCGAAATATAAATATTTTTATCGTAATACACAATCAAAATAATCGCTGCACTGCTTAGCGCTAGCGAGTCATCATTTGCATGCACTGCACTAAAGCACGTTTAGCTGCCATTTTATCGACTTTAATTTGGCAGCGTAGCATAGTTCCTTGCCAATTTGACCAAAAAACACTCGCTAACGTTGATGCCGGAATGTCAGTACGAATATGCCCTTGTTGTTGCCCTTGCTGAAAAAGTTCATTCAATAGGCTCAGCCATTGATCATAAAGCTTACCCAAGGTTTGATGCAGTAACGGCGACTGAGTACTGACTTCAACCATCAAGTTACCCATCAAACAACCGCGCGGTTCACTGCCACTAAACAGCTCATCAATCAGTTGATGATATCCATTTAGCACTGTTGATAAATTGGTTTTAAAATTTACGCTTGGATCGATAGCGATAGGCTGAATCCGTTGTTGGAAATAATATTCAGCAACAGCTGCGGCAAACGCTTCTTTACTGGCAAAGTAATGATAAAAGGAGCCTTTAGGAATACCCACTTCGTCCAGAATCAATTTAATACCTACAGCGCTATAACCGTGTAACGCAAAAAGCTTCTCACCTACGGCACATATTGACTGTCTACTCGCTGCATTTTTATTCATTTAGCCTCCTTTTTTAGTGATAGGATAAACAACAATAGACCAGTCGGCTAACTTTAGTTACTCATAATCAAAAACATACGCGTTTATCTGTAAATTGTCCTACAAAATTGCCCCATCAATACTCCACTTCGGAATCAACTCATCATCTATATACACTATTGTATACACAATCCAAATGGGAATTATTGAGAGCATTAACTGAGTCATAGACCTTGGAGCAAACCAAGCCAATCAATACAACGGCATTAAATACAGTTTCATCCACACAAGGTATTCAACCTAAATGCCATTAACATCAATCAGTTTTTTATACCGAAAAAACCTACACAATCCAGAACGAATAAGGCTGTCAATATGATGGATAAGCAGTTGCTTGTACCATCAGAAGTGAAACGAAATTAATCAGTATGGGTATTATTGGCTATCGACTGTTTCAATAACTGCATATTTTCATCACGCTCATCATGATAGCTATTGTCCATATGTTCATCTACCAGCTGTTCACAACGTTTTTGAGCTTCATATTGCTTGAGGGGGTCCACTTCTTTATCGGTTTGCGCTTGGCACAATACATTGCCACAGCCGGATAGCAGCAACACACTAGCCAAAACTAACCAAGACATGACATCTAACGGCGTTTTTCTCACATGCTTTGTCATAGAAAACAACATCCTTAAGTTAAGCACTACACATACCTCTTTTAGGCATAAAAAAACCAGCCCAAAGGCTGGTTTTGAGTATAACTGAATAGATTATCCTGTTACACGTAACTCATCGACTACATCTTTAACGTCATCGGTGTTTTTAGCGATGGTTAAGGCTAAATCACGTTCTGCATCGCTCGATACAGTGCCTTTTAATGTCACTACACCATGATCGACATCGACGTTAATATCGGTACCCGACACATCAGCAGAGAATAATAATCGGGTTTTCACTACGGTAGCGACTTTCGAGTCTGTGAGTGATTCACCTATATCCTTACTGTCTTGATCACTGTGCGGCTTCATCACCGAAAGCTCATTGTTAACGTCTTTTACGCCATCTAAGCTTTTAATTAATTCTCCAGCAAGTGACTTATCCACACTGCTATCAACTTTACCCGTTAGGGTTACGTTACCATCATGCACGTCGGTATTAATATCAAATGAATTCAGATTAGTATTTAACAAAATTGTGGTTTCAGCTTTACCATCGATCCACGCATCTTTTGCATTATCTTGCCAATCTTGTGCTGCATTTGCACCAAATGCTATTGAACCTAACACAATGCTCATTACTACTGATAATGTGGTCTTTTTCATAAAGTTTTCCTCCGTTGTTAATCTCAAGGATTATAATGCGTGAACCATGCCAGACTTTATAAGCCACTGTTAATAAACAACTAATTTTGTTTTACGCTTATTTTGATAGCCTTGATGAATAACCATATCGGACTTTTTTACCGACACGAGGTAAATTTTTCATCGTCGTAATAAGGATTAATGGCTCTCAATTGCATTCGTGGTGTAAACCCGGTCTAGGATCAAATCCGCTTTCCAGAGAATGAGTCGATGACTAATGCAGTAGGCAAAAAAAGCGAGTATGTGGTTAGTCAGATAAAACGCCCGTCACCCAACAATTAACATCACTTAACACACAATAAAAAGCACGTGATAATATTAATTATCACGTGCTTTTTATTTTCAAATAATGGCTAGGCATGAACAACTGAGAGTTTATTCATGTTGTCACAGCTCATTTGTAGCCAAGCAATACCCTCGGCAAGCTGGCTAGCTACACGCTGGTTTTTAGCTTTTCTTGCTGCTTGCTTTAAATCAACCAAGACTTGTTGCTCGGTTTCAACCAATACCGCTATAACTTGTGGCAACGGTTTATCCTGTATAACCTGCTCGGCTTTAGCATAGTGCCGACGCGAAGATTGTTGATGATAAGTGCGACTGTCTATTGGCCTTGCTTGGCTTGACCGCACTAAGCTAAACAATGGCGTTAGGTGCTCTAGCATGCATTTTCTAATCTTGGCCATGTGGATAAAAGTCCGCTTGATATTGTAATCGTCGGCCCCTAACGTAGCTTGGGCATAAAATTGCTGGCCCTCTTGGCATAAATCAATCGCCTCATGCAATAGCCATACATCGGAC
>NZ_JACJFI010000381.1 GCF_014164505.1 Shewanella sp. SG41-4
CAAAAGTGGCTTCAAAAACAGGATCACCAAGGAACGCGCCGTCATTACCCGGCGCTTTTGAAAAAGATTGCCATAAAAATTCACGAAGTGAATTAGAACGTAAACCAAATTGACCTAATGTAGCTCTAGCAGCGCGTTTAGTCAGTTGATCAATAATAGACTCGAAGTATTCCATACTCTTTCCTAGGGTTAGACCTTGGTTAATCCAATAATCATTTTTTGTGTTAAAGCAAAACTGTCATCAAAATACTCAATATCAAAGCGACGATATTCACGCATGGCATGTATCACTTCAGGCGTTATTAATAACGCGGCTTGACCACAACTAGCTAAAGCCAGTAACACAGGGGCATTCATGACATTATTTTTAAATCCCCCCCCATCAACTAAACATGCCTGGAAAAATTGAGGATGGACTCTAGATATTACAAATTTAAAAATTTCATCCGCAAAAATAGTAGGCCATTCAGAATCAACATTACGTTGAGAGAGAGTCTTTCGGCTATTATCAAGATCACTTCTGTAGTCTGCTAAAGTTAAAGAAGGCTTTTGATTAACAGAGCCAATTTTAAAGAGCAATAAATTATAAAAAGGATCAAAGCCAGGGAAAAAAGATACCAGTTCTGACAATTTTTTCTGAACTCTATCTTGTGCAACATCTTCCATATCATCGCCCAAACGCTCAAGTAAATGTTGGTAAAATGCCATTAAAACTTTAATACTGGAGTCTAATTTCAATGTATACCAAAGCATTGGGAATTCACTCGCCAAGCTCCAAACTCGTTCCACTTCATTGTTATTTGATTTAAGTAATAGCGCTAGCATGAATTCAGATGACTTCGTGGCACCACGCCATAAATCAAATGTGGTAAATGGCACGTGTTCAAATTTCAATAACGTTCTAACATTCTCCCATTCAGGGCGAGCGTAATCAGTCGATAGTTCTTTGGCCACATCTGTAAATGCTTGTATGCGCTTGTAACGTTGTCCAATACTTGCAGCAAGCCCAAAACCATTACGAGCATCTGGCAATAATTGTAAATCTTTACTCCACATAAGTGGTCTTATGCCTAAATGTCGAGTCTCACAAAAAACTAACCAAGCACCGGCCTCAACCTCTGAATCAGGAAATATCCATCTACGCTCTGAACTCGATATTGATGATTCTGGTAGTAATTGAAGCGGCATTTGAGCGGGCTGGTCTAAAGGGATCATCAGTAAATCAACTGGAGAGAGACACTCTTCACCTATAAATTTTATACAACCGATTTCACGCTCTGGCACAAGAGCATAAATATAAGCCGATAACTTAAAGCTAAATAACTCACGACCAAAATTGATAATTGTTACATTCAAAGTTGCATCTAAATTGTCTGACAATGCAAAAAGTGCTTGGATATCTGCTCGAAACGTAGATAAAGATAAACCACTTGATAACGCTTCAATCGAAGAAAGTTCTTTACTAAAATAGGCACTACGACTAAAAGCACCTCGGATATCAGACGCATTTAAGGTAAAAATAATACGAATTTTGCCTTCAATACCGTAGCCATATAATTCATAATTATTCAGCTTATCAATCAACAAATTACTATTCTTTTTAACCAGCTGTTGCCTGTTATCAAGCAAACAAACACCATGACTCGGAAAAGGTAATGTAATTGATATCGCTTTCGCTTTTTCTTGCCACCATAAACACAGTGAAAATAAAGCGGGTGGTTGAGCTTGAGAACTAAACAACTCGACAGTAATTGAGTTTGAATCTTGATTAACTTGATAATGTAATGATTCATTATCTGATAAATCAACAGCGACCATAGGAGGCCGAGAAGATGAAATAATAACCTTACCGTAATTAAGCTTATCACCAGATACAAACTCAATCTTAAAATCTTGAGGTAAGCTAGCTAATTTAAAGCGCTTTTTTGATTTACCATTATCAAAATAGGCAACTACACTTTGACCTAATGGCAAAGTATCTATCGACAGCCACTGATCGCGGCTAACATCATGCCAACGGAGTTTTTCATTAGGAATGACCTGTAAACCTTGTGCTGATATTGCCGATAGCTTGGGTTTACCTAGATAACATTTACTTGGTACCGTTAGAAATGGAAGTTCTTCGCCTTGCCATACAAACTCATATTGGCCCTTATCTTCCTTTCCCAGAAACACTTCATAATCATTAAAGATGAAAGAACCTAACTGACTGATCTTCAATAAAGTCCGAGATGTATCGTGGTCGACTTCACCGAATGGTTCAGCATTTTCAATATAATAAGATGTGTCTTTATCAAAAAAATCATTCGAAGTCTTTATATTGGGTAAAGCAATGACAGCGGTCGTCGCTTCACTACTAAAGTTCCCCGCACCAGCAAGAATCCAATCGCCACCATTTTCGGTAAACACCCAAGGTTCATCACTATCTAGTGCACTGCCACCTAATAATGGAGCATACCAACTACTTTCTGTGTCATTACGGAGCATTAATTGGATTTCACAATCGAACCAATCTTCCGGTAAATCTGTGGTTAATACATCGAGCAAATAAAGCTCTGGGTTATTTTTAGGCTTGAATGCCTTAGCCAAGAGTATTGGTTTTTTACCTAAAGCGAATAAACTAAAGCGCTCAGGTAAAACTTGCATACTAAACAGTTGAGCAATGAACTGGGCATTAAGTTTAGAGCGTAGGGAAATTGATAGTTGATATGACCATTGATGTTTTAACGAGTTTGGTTCATTAGTCACATAAGCATGTTGGTCAAACTTTTTAACTAATTTTCTCACTAAACGAATGCTAGTAGGTAGACGACGCTGAGCAGCAATAGCCTGCCCTAATGCACTATCAAGTAAACCTTTAGCGATAG
>NZ_JACJFI010000382.1 GCF_014164505.1 Shewanella sp. SG41-4
GTTGCGGTCGTCATATTGGCTCAACCACCATCACCACCATCGGTGGCTTTTTACCTCTAATTATCGCCGGTGGCGGCTTTTGGCCGCCCTTTGCTATCGCTATTGCCGGCGGTACGCTATTAGCCACCATGTTGTCACTGATTTGGGTGCCGGTAATGTATACCTTATTGATGAAACCGAAAGGTATAGATATTAAACACTCAATCGCGTAATGATATAAATTTCATCAGAAATTATATCTTTCCTCGTCACACTTTCGTACTAAATAACGGATAATTAGTAGTCTTTAGATGTACATTTAAATTCGTATACCTACCTATTCAAAATTAATTTTCACAATAATTATGGAACAGTACATATGAATTATAAAAACTGGCCTATAGCAAAACAAATAGGCTCACTTGCCATATTGTCATCAATCATAATCTTTACCGCTATGTCTTGGTTTTCCTATCAATCGGCATCCACAGTATTGCATGACAAAGCAATTCAAGCGATTAAATCACAAATGCACAGTAATACGCATTTAATTGAACTGCAGTACAACAGTATGTTGGACTTAGCCAAACGAAACGCCGATGTTTTGCGTACCTTATATCCAGGACAATTCTTGATAGAAGATCGCACCGTTGAGGTGTTAGGAATTAAGACCCCTGTACTAGTCCATGATAATGAGCAAATTAATAATTCAAACAATAACGTAGATCACTTTTCGAAGCTTACAGGTGGAGTCGCTACGATATTTGCCCGCGATAATGATGATTTTGTTCGGGTATCAACATCACTTAAAAAAGCAGATGGTAACCGTGCATTAGGGACTTATTTAGGTATTAAACATCCCGGTTATCAGCGTTTGGTTAAAGGCGAAGAGTATGAAGGCTACGCCAAGCTTTTTGGTAAAGACTACATGACAATTTATCGCCCGGTAAAAGATCCCAGTGGCCAGGTTATCGCTATTCTTTTTATCGGTTTTGATATCACCCAATCGGTTGCACAAATCCAAAACTCACTTAAACAACTGACTCTTGAAGAATCAGGTTCGTATGTCATCATCCGAAACTCCGATAAACAAATCATCTCTCATCGTGAGTTAACATCAGAAGAACCATACAATGAAACATTGCTGAATGGCCTATCGCTTGAACAGGCACTCACAGATAAAGGGAGCTGGGTTTACAGCTCCTTGTCTGATCAAGAAATGTATTCTTATTCCGTATATATTCCCGGTTGGAATTGGACTTTGGTCGGGTTCGTTCCTGAAAATGAATTAAGTGATGAAAGCTTAGGAATGTTAAAAATTAACGCCATATTGGCATTGCTAGGCGTGGTGATTATTTCCGTTTTACTTTTTAATGTCATTAATCGTGCAATTAAGCCATTAAAGAACCTGCAGAGGCAAATAGCTAAATTAGGCCAAGGGGATCTTTCACAAACTTTCGATCAATGCCCACAAGACAGCCACAATGAAGTTGATCACATCACGATAAGTGTGGCCCAAACGGCTGCAAGTTTAGCAGGATTAATTGAGTCCTTAAAACAGTCTGTCAGCAGCTTAGAAAGCCAAGCAATTCTTAGCCAACAAACATCAAAATTGAATGGTAATGAGGCAAAATCACTGTTAAACCAAACAGAACAGATTGCGACAGCTATCGAAGAAATGTCTTCTTCTATTAAAGATGTAGCGCAGAATTCGAGTCAAGTTGCCCAGCAGGCGCAAGAAATTGATAGCGCATCAAACCAAGGACATACACAGTTAACTCAGGCGGTTACAGAACTACAATCCTTACGTGAACAACTTATTCAAAGTCAAAAAAATATTGAAAGCGTCAACAATGAAACTCAAGCCATCAGTCAGGTTACTGAAGTCATTAACGGCATTGCAGACCAAACTAATTTACTCGCCTTAAATGCCGCAATTGAAGCAGCCAGAGCGGGTGACCAAGGTCGTGGCTTTGCTGTTGTTGCTGATGAAGTTCGCTCATTAGCACAAAGAACACAACGTTCAATTAGTGAAATAGGTGCGACTATTAACAAATTACAACAGCAAGTAGAACACACCGCCACACAGATGATCCAGTGTCAGCAACTGGGTGAATCGTCAACGGTACAAGCAGATACAGTTAATAATCAACTCACACTGATCAATCATAATATCGGCGAAATGGCAATATTTTCTTCTAGTATAGCCAGTGCCACCAAACAGCAAAGTACAGTGGCAGATGAAGTGTCACGCAGCTTACATACTATTTCTACACTTGCACAAAATAGTGATGAACGGGCAACAAAAGCGGTGAATGATTCAGAGCAATTAACTAAACTTGCGCACAGTATTAAACAACAAATAGGTGTATTTAAAGTGGTTTAACTGAGTGATGTTTTTGCAGACCAGTACTCAATCTATTGAGTGCTGGTTAATTATCCTAATCGCTAAATTGAGTGACAATAATTGTCACAACGAAGGTTTTAGACTTAGGTAAAACAAGTTTATGCTTAATGTTATTTCACGACAGTAACTTACGACAAAAAACAAAAAGCCCCCATCAAGCTGCCGACATACGAGTAAAGATGATGACAGCTTAACAAACGAACCTGATTATCTAGATTTCAGCTTATGTGGCTAAGCTAGGTAAGATAATCGGCAGTTGACCTCTAATCGAGTCGATATCCTGCTTTACAATATCTTTGTCTATTTCCAACGTAACAACTTTAGCAACATTACTGCTCAGTGTCAGGGTTGCTTCTCCTTCAGGGCATTTAAGTCGTGAAATGGATATCGTTCTTTATGACTCTGATGAGTTGATTACTTTGATGAACAGAAGAGATATGTATGAAGTTTACCCTGTTGAAAA
>NZ_JACJFI010000383.1 GCF_014164505.1 Shewanella sp. SG41-4
TATTTCCAGCACGGCTGTTTTTTTACAAATATTGAATGATAAAAAATTTGCATCAACAAGTGAACGTGACTTGCTACTGACATTGTTGTTTGCTTTATGTTCTATGTTACTGGAATGCCTATTTATTATCTTTTTTTTGGCAGACCAATTACCGGTTATTTATTACCTTCCCTTTGTTACGCAGTTAATGTTTTTTATTACGGCGATTATATATGTGCAGATTAAATCTAATTTGCTTTTTTTAAGTGATCATTCCGGACCATCTACTGTTGATATTGAGCTATTAATTGATCATCCAATAAACTGGAAGAATGTTGCTAAGTTATCTATTTTTATCCTCGGACTTGTTTATGCTATGCATTTTATAGGCAGTGAACTTGGTCTATCTAGAGGGATCAGTACTTTGCTTGTATCATTTTTTGAAGCTCATGCCATTCTTGTATCGGTGATGACAGAATGGTCTATGAAGTCGCAGGGTATTGATTTGATAGAGTTAATGTTGTTGATCTTACTCGGTAATACCATCAGTAAATCGTACTTAGTATTTAAAGGAAGCAATTTTTCGCACAAAGGTTTTTTTATTATGATTATGTTTGTGGGTTTTGCGTTGAGTGTCGGTGTTACATACCTTTGCTCTTTTTTACTTAAGTAATGTGTTTGCTATCCCCCCTTAATAACACAAACAGTGTTTGAGCCAGTTGCATAACATCCACTATCATTGATTTGCATATCGTACGAGACAACGCATAATATCTTCTCAAGTAGCCAATAAAAAATGACTACCCCAAGTTAAGGTTATTTATGCGTCTTGATCGATTTGTTTGTAAAAGTACTGAATTATTAAAGTATGACGCTATCCAACTTATCCATAACGGGGCTGTGTTCGTTAATGGTGTGGTTGTCAGGGATGAAGCTGTTCAAGTCCATGAAAATAATGTAGTCAGCTTAAACGGTCAAAAGCTTGCAGCTCGAGCGTTTCGTTATATGTTAATCAATAAACCTGCCAATACTCTTTGTTCGAATGTCGATGGTGCCTATCCGTCGTTATTTTCGTTAATTGACGTCGAACGACCATCTGAGTTGCATATTGCCGGACGCTTAGATGCCGACACAACCGGATTAGTGCTTATTACCGATGATGGCCGTTGGACATTTGCTATCACCTCTCCGTCTGGAGAGTGTCATAAAGTTTACCGGGTTAAGTTAGCTAAGCCGATAGCAGCAGATGCCGTCGAGTTATTTTTACAAGACATTGCTTTGCAAGGGGAGCAAGAGCTGACATTACCGGCACAGTTGCACATTATCACACCACAAGAAGTATTACTGACCTTAACTGAAGGCAAGTTTCATCAAGTAAAACGCATGTTTGCTGCTATTAGTAATAAAGTGGTGTCGCTGCATCGTGAAAGTATTGGAGCTGTGAGTGCCGATGTAGCAGAAGGGGAGTGGCGATATTTAACCACAGATGAAATTAGGTCTTTTTATCCATAAAAGAGCGCCCCAGAAGTACAGCGTGAGTACAGTTCCGAGACGCAACCTATTAGCATTAACCGCAACTTATGTTGGTTTGAAGTTTAATTATATGCACCGCTAGCATAATGTAGCTCGTAGCTGTGGCTATAGATTTCTAGAATATTACCAAATGGGTCTTCCATGTAGATCATGCGATAAGGCTTTTCTCCTGGATAATAATAACGCGGTGCTTTCATGCGTTTTTTACCGCCAGCAGCAACAATCTTTTCAGCGAGTTCTTCAACATTTGGGTCTTGCACGCAAAAATGGAAGATGCCGGTTTTCCAGTATTCAAAATTATCCTTTGGATTTTCCTGATTGGTAAATTGGAATAATTCGACACCGATTCGGTCACCAGTTGAAAGGTGAGCGATACGGAATGATCCCCAACCGGTACCAAATACGTCAGTACACATTTCGCCGATAGGCGTGTCTTCTTCAACAATTTCTGTAGGCTGCATAATGAGATACCAACCTAATACTTCAGTATAAAATTTAACAGCGGCATCTAAGTCTGGTACCGAAATACCAATATGGGAAAAACTGCGTGGATATGTATTACTCATTTTAACCTCTTTACACTGAATTAATGTGTTGCCATGTTGCTCGTCATTCCGAGTTGATAACGTCAGTATAAGAAGTTCATTCATGAATGTTAAATTATCAAAAATACTCATAATGATAATTTTTTGTTATTAATGTTATCGTTAATTTATTAAAAATTGCTATGATAGCGTTCTAGTTACTATCGTTTTGATTAATATCGTTTTGATTAATAACATTCGGGTTAAAAGCAATCCGTGAAAGTGTCATGGATGAGAGATCAGTGTTTAGGGCAGAGTAGAGGCGAGATATGTTAAATCAACAATGGTTAACCACTTTTATTAAACTCGTTGAAGTAGGGCATTTTACTCACACCGCTGAGCAGCTTTTTATGACGCAACCTGGCGTGAGTCAACACATTAAAAAGCTCGAGCAGCAGGTGGGTGTTGATTTACTGATTAGAATTGGTAAAAGCTTTGAGCTAACTGAAGCCGGAATAGTGTTGTATCAACAAGCATTAATTTGGCAGCAGCAGCAACAGCAAGTTTTGTCGCAATTGGCGGTTGATGATGAGCATGTCGGCGAATGCCGTTTAGCGTGTTCGGGATCGATGGCGTTGCTTTTATATCCTCACCTTATTGACTATCAATTATCATATAGTCGATTACAAATCTATCTGGAAGCAGCGCCCAATAAGCGCATTATTGATAGTGTTATGGCCAATACCATTGATGTGGGCATTATTACGCAGCCGATTAACATGGATGAGCTGGTGGTGACCCCATT
>NZ_JACJFI010000384.1 GCF_014164505.1 Shewanella sp. SG41-4
TAGCAATGACTGCAGTAGCTGCCTTAACTTTGTCTGCAAATGTATTTGCTCAAGAAGGTGAAGCTATTTACAATAAAGCGTGTCAAGTATGTCACAGCATGGGTGTGGCCGGTGCGCCTAAAGTTCATGACACTGCGGCATGGGAACCACGCCTAGCTAAAGGTTTAGATGCCTTAGTGGGTTCGGTTAAGTCAGGTTTAAACGCAATGCCACCAGGTGGTATGTGTACTGACTGTACTGATGAAGATTACAAAAACGCAATTCAGTTTATGTCTAAGTAATTTTTGACTAAATCGAAAAACCGGCCTAATAGCCGGTTTTTTTATGTCTTAAATTTAGTGATATTAACTCATAACATAACGAAAGATATCATGGTTACTGTACTAAAGTATCCAGTGTTAGTGCAGCATTACCACCCACTTTAATGGCTTTTATTGTGCCTTTAAGGTCACCTGATTGTGGTTTAACACTGCCATTCTTAGACAATACCGCAATAATTTCGACTTCTTGTACAGAGCTCAGTGTGACATCGCCACCCATAGAAGTACTGTCGTCTAATGTGATTGTTGCAGGTAAACTGCTGGCACTGATTTTAGTTGCTGCTAAAGGTACTTTTGCACCTTGTGTCGCTCGAGCAAAAATAAACACTGTATCTGTAGCTGCCACTTTATCCGCTAACTCTGGTGAAATTGATACTTCAATTGCGACAGTCTTGGCATTGCTGGTTATAGCAGGCTTGTTATTAGTATCGTCAGGCATTGAGCCTGAGTCTTCACTAAGACGCATGTTTGCAGACTCAATAGCATTCATTAATGCTGTTCTATCTACATCATCACGATCGCTGTCTAAGATCATCTGCCAAGCATTAATAGCTTTTTTGTAGTCAGCGGTAAAGAATGCATCCATACCAACAAGTAATAATGTCGATGGGTCTTGTGGGTCTAAGGCTAAAGATTGATCAATGACAGCTTGAATCGCCGGCGACATCTGCTGATTCGCTTTATAGTATAGCGCGGTTGCTTTTGGTCCAAGAAGTTCAGCTTGCGTGCCCACCAACTCCATCACTCTATCGAATGCAGCAATAGCTTTATCATATTGGTTGGCAGAGATATAAGCATGTCCAAGACTATACCAAGCTTGGCTATCGTCTGGTTGTGCTTGCACTTTTGCTTCCATCATTTGTACCCGTTGCGACATAATTTGCGCAGGATCCATTCCTTGATGAGGATTGCTTGCTTGTGGAGGATTAGCTAATTCGTTGTAAGCACCGAGGTGTTGATATAAGTAACCCGAAACTGCCAATAAACACAGGGTCATAAACGCAGGCCATAAAGCGGTTTTTGATTTAATTTCTACATCAAGGGAGTCGTCACCTTTCTGGCTCATGTCTTGAAGTAGATTTATCTCTAATTCTTTCTTTAATGCTTCGAACTCGACTTGATCTAAAAGTTCGTCATGTAATTCTTTTTCAAGAATAGTTAATCGCTCTGCAAAAAGTTCAAGGTTAGTTTGTCTACGAACGCCAGACTCTTCGGCTTGTAACAGTTTTGTTTGGCGGAAATGTGGGACCCAAATCATGATTAGGCCGATGAGTACGACAAGCGCAATAAAAATCCAAAATGTGGTCATTATGTCAATATTCACTTTTAGGTTAACAGAGAAAGCGGCATTTACCGCAGTGCTTGGAAGTTCAATTATACGTAAAGATTATTAATTGAATAGTAATATAAGGAAGATATGAATCCAAATCCTGATAGTTGCGTACTGGTTCACATATTGAATGGTTTGGCTAACTAATAGCGAAACTTTATATCAGTAATACTGTCAGACAAGTGGCCAAATAATTTCGTTTTGATTGAATCGACGTTCATAATGAGACTAGTGACCCAATTTTGTACGAAAATGGCAGACATAAGTCATAGCAAGTTCTAAAATGCGTTAAAATTCGTTTAAGCTAATGTGCGTATATTAGTTTCATCGCATTAATTAGTACTGTCGTGATTTGTTTGTTCAGATCCGCTAATTTTTTTAGACTAAGGAATACCCATGATTCCAGAACTTGGACATTTCTCGCTAATTCTCGGTTTGGCTTTTGCCTTACTGTTAGCTAGCGTGCCGTTATATGGTTCCGCTCGTAAAGACCAGTATCTTGTTCGCTATGCCTGGCCACTGACATACGGAATGTTTTTTTTCATCAGTCTCTCCGTTATAGCGCTAGGGTACAGCTTTGCTGTTGATGATTTCTCTGTGGCTTATGTCGCCCATCACTCTAATTCTCAACTACCAGTATGCTTTAAAATTGCGGCGGTGTGGGGTGGTCATGAAGGTTCATTATTATTCTGGGTATTCGCGTTGTCTGTATGGACTGCATCAGTGGCACTGTTTAGTAAGGGCTTAGAAGAAGTCTTTACTGCAAGGGTGTTATCTGTTTTAGCGATGATCGTTGTTGGCTTCAGTTTATTCATGATTCTTACATCGAGTCCATTTGAGCGGATATTTCCTATTCCTCTAGAAGGACGAGATTTAAACCCAATGTTGCAAGATGTTGGCTTAATCATCCATCCGCCAATGTTGTATCTAGGGTATGTGGGTTTCTCGGTATGTTTTGCTTTTGCTATTGCAGCCCTCATGAGTGGCAGACTGGATTCTGCTTGGGCACGCTGGAGTCGTCCTTGGACTTTAGCTGCATGGATATTTCTAACTGGTGGTATTTCACTTGGTTCTTGGTGGGCTTACTACGAATTAGGTTGGGGCGGCTGGTGGTTCTGGGACCCAGTTGAAAATGCATCATTTATGCCTTGGTTAGTCGGTACTGCTTTAGTGCACTCATTAATTGTGA
>NZ_JACJFI010000385.1 GCF_014164505.1 Shewanella sp. SG41-4
AAAAACCTGGAAACAGTTTATCTGCAAATGCATCCCGTATTTGCCCTATGCCTAACTCATCAAGAGTGCCTTTGCAGATAAACTGTTTCCAGGTTTTTCAACGATCCAGACTCGAGCAAAATACTTTGCATCAGTCCCGTATCTATTTTATGACTATCGGCAACTCGACCTAAATGTTCGACGTAATTTACCTTTGGCTGAGTTTATTCAGCAACAAGAAAATCAATTAGCCAAAAATTTAGTGAGAAATCATTCTGAAAATATGCCATATGGCATAATTGGTAAAGATAGTTTGGAAAAAGGGGTGGCACGTCGACCTTCGTCAGTTTACTGGAATGGTTTACGTCAGTTTGGTATAGCTAAAACTGATGTATCGTTAAAAGACTTTATAGAACAGTTTGAACAATATGCCAATTATCCTAATGATGCCCATGTTGATGATGACGAACAATTATCAAGCCTTGCACGCATGATGACAAAATCAACAGATTATCATCCCAATTGGTCAGAGAGTGCCACAATAGCATTAAGCAAAGCAGAAGCAGAATTTTTGCGAGATATGCTACTCCTATCTAAAAATATTGAATACAGTATTCCAGCCCAATTAGTCAAACATAAGTTATTAGAAAAAGCCTTAGAATTAGATGATGCTTTAGAAAGTGGTATTTGGAGAATTGACGCATTATATCAATGGCTAAAAAGCTCTGCTATTTCAAGCCAGACTAAAAGCTGTTTAGAAAAAGCCCTTGAATTTTGTTTTGTACTAGAAGGGGCGCATATCCGCTACAACTCACTCATTGCTGAAAGGGCAAACAATACTGCTTCGCAAGGGCTACTTGTTGAAGAGTTTCAAATCTGGTTAAGGGAAGCACAAAAACATCGTCACCGATTTAAATTAGAAAGTATCAATGAATGGTATCTATGTGCTTTTGGTATAGAAAAAAATTCTAATAGTAGAACGCGTCAATTTATTGAACAGTGGTGCAATCTCATTATGAATAATGCAACAGAAGATAAATTAGACAAGTGTATCAAACAGCAAGCTATAGCGAATAAAGGTCCACGATGTTTATTAAAGAAAGCATTAAGTGATCAGCAAGACTGGGTGGGCATGCGAAAACTTGAATTTAGATGGCCAACAGCAAAAATAATACTTCAAGATATTCATGAGGGTTTGTATGTTAGCGCCTGATAAAAATAGAGTTGATTATGGTGAACAATTAATTGCGCCTAAAGGATATGAATTAACTAATGCTATTGCGACTACTTATAGTCTTGATTTAAACACCTTACTCACAGTGCCTATTGCGATATGTTTTGGGCATACGTTAGAAGGTGCTGTGGAGCATATGCGTATAGCGTTACTTGATGCGTTAGCTACTTTAGGTGATAAGTTAACCGTGTTTTACCAACAAGGAAACATCAAGCTACCCGACAAATACAATAGCCTCTTTGGTTTATTGGAGAATAGTTTAGTTCCAGTCGTACCCAATGCAGGTAATGACAACTCTGCCTTTTCGTCATTTCATCCAAAGTTATGGTTGCTTCGATTTAAAAGTACCGATTCGGATGCGAACATTAAATACCGTTTAATTGTTTTGTCTCGTAATCTGACGTTCGATCGAAGCTGGGATTTATCTGCTGTAATTAATGGTGAGTCCCGTGGTAAAAGAAAGCCAACCAATAAACCATTAATAGCATTTTTTGATCAACTTTATGAATCTGCATCTGACGAAAACTTTTCTGATGTGATTGATAGTGATGAACTATTGCGTGTTTTATGGCAAAAACCGAATAATATTCAGAATATAGAGTTTCTATCAACAATATTTGATGGTGGCAAGCGGCAATGCCCTATCAATATTCCACATAGTAATTTGGCGATGTTAGCAGTATCTCCATTTATTCGCGGTGGCAGTAAAGTAGATGCATTGGATTGGTTGAAAGACTTCACTGAAAATGAAAAACGTTATCTATTTTGCCGAAAAGAAGAATTGGATATGGCCGGCGAAGAGGCTCTGTTGGGGTGGAATTGTTACGCCTTTAATGAACACTTGGTCAATGCAGAAGAAAATGAAGAAATGGAGCAATCTCAATTTTTTGAGCATGATTTAAGCTTACATGCAAAGCTACTAGTGGTTGATGAGAATGATTACATATCAAGTTGGCATATTGGCTCAGCTAATATGACACAGGCGGTAATAGGTGATGAACATCGTTCAACAAGAAACAGTGAGTTTATGTTGCGCTTGAGTGGTGATCGGTCTGCCATTGGTGTTGATGCTCTGATTCAACTTTGGGTGAATGAAGACAATACGGGCTTATTTATACCGCATGAATTCTCGAAGTTAGAAGATGATCAAGACGAAAAGAAAGGACGCGCATTAAGATTATTAGAATATAAGTTAATAAATACTCATTGGCTGCTAGAGGTTGATAGCTGTAATGACGCATATCAACTGTCATTAACAACCTCGAATTCCATAGAGGTGCCTGATGGATTTGATATTCAAGTGTCGATACTTAGTGTTAATCAATTGCGGCCCTTAGCTGAACAAGTTATATGGGATAAGTTCAAGCTCTCGCAAATCAGTGCTTTATTACGTTTAGATATCCTTCAAGCCGGTGAAGTAGTTAAACAGTTGGTTACTCAAGGAGAGTTAAGCTACAACTGTGATGTAGACAGAAGTAAGGCCATTACTAACGAGCTTTTAGATAACGCCTCTCAATTCATGAGTTATATATCCATGTTGCTTCAGATAAACCCATCTAAAGAAGATTTGATGTGCAGCATATCTAATCAATCAAGTGTGGGAAGTGG
>NZ_JACJFI010000386.1 GCF_014164505.1 Shewanella sp. SG41-4
CCTTTTAACGAATGAAACAAACAAGTTGAATGTTGAGTTATCACAAAAATGAGCAACTAAACGTGCTATATTAGCGGCCGTAATTTAGCGTAATGATATCAGTTCCGCCTATAGATAAACAGATTGCTGACTGTGTGCCTAAGTTAATGCTAGGTTGTAAAATCATCATTTAACTCTGAATATGGCTCAGTATATTATCTTGCATGTAATGACGGTTAACTTCAGTAAGGCTTAAGTTTCTCTTCAGTCAGTATTGAGAGTGAAAAAGGATAATACTTTTCGCTTTGGCCGATATTTAGTTGTCAGCTAATTGTTATTTGAATTGATAATAACCCTTTATACTGAACGCTATAGAGTTAGCGAATTGAACAATGATTCAAAAATTTGGCATGGAAGTCATCATGCGCACTTATTTTTTCAACATTTAATAGAGTTTTTATGAAACGGACCTTACTTCTAGCACTATTTTTTTTTTCTAACGCTGCCACCGCTGTTGAACCTTTATTTGAAACACCTAAAGATATGCAACCAACATGGGTTGATGACATTTTATCGGTTTTTGGTGCTGATGGTGAATTCGATGACACTAAAGCCATTGATATGAGCTATTTACCTACGGCTTATTACACTCCAGAGAAAAAATTTGGCGTGGGCTTACTGATGGTGGGTTTATACAAAACAGATAATGCATCGAGTGAACAACAGCCTTCATCATTGGTTGTTAATTCATTTGCCTCCATGAATCAATCGTATGGCGTCACAGTTGAAAATATGACGTTTTTAAACCAAGGTAAACAACGTTTGTTGCTTGATTTAGAGCTGCATAATGAAGCCGCTGTTTATTATGGAATAGGGATTGAACAAGGCGATCAAGACCTTAATCATCATGAATTTAAAGAACAATTGTATAGCTTTAAGCCACGTTGGATGACCGAAGTTGCCAGTAACTATTTTATCGGCGTGGGGGCTGATTTTATTTATACCACGGCAGACAGCTTAGAATTAGTCGCAACAGAAGCACCAATGGATTCAAATACTCTGTTGCCAAACAACTTTAGCTCGGGCGTTGTGGTGACCAGTATTTACGATTCGAGAGATTATCGTTTGAACGCAACTAAAGGCTGGTTATTTCAAATTGATGCTGGCTTATATCAAAACGACCAGTTCGATTCGTTTTCTACTTATAACATCGAATTGGCTAACTATATTGATTTAGGAGCGACACCGGGGTTAATCGCTTGGCAAGTTCAAGGCCATCTAACCAGTGGTGACGTACCTTGGAATTTATTACCTGATCTTGGTGGTTCTGATGCGATGCGAGGTTACATTAGAGGTCGATATCGCGATGAGCAGATGATGATGGGACAGGTTGAATATCGCTTACCAGTGTTCCAACGTTATGGCATGGTATTTTGGGGCGCTGTTGGTAGTGTGGCACCTAAAGTGAGTGAGCTAACCGATACGTTATTAACCGCTTATGGCACAGGATTTCGATTTAAGATTAAAGACAATATTAATTTACGTTTTGACGTAGGGGTCGGTGAAAATGAAACTAACTTCTACCTAAATGTGAATGAAGTTTTTTAAGGCGATACTATTAATGATGACATTAATGTCGCGAATAAAACTTATGATGACCGGGTGTCGTAACATCAGGATGTCGACGACAGCTGGTGTCGTAGTCCCGAGAATACTGATAAGTGTGTGTCTGGTTAGTGGCTTATTGCAGAGTCATAGAGCCTTGGCCAATGACACCCCACAGAGTTGCCAGCGAAGCTTTAATTACGCTATTTATCTCAGTGGTCTCCACACTGGTAAGATGAGTCGTACTGAGAACTGGCAGGGTAAATCTGCCGTTATTACCTCAAAGAGTGAAGCCAGTATTTTAGGGATTGGTACTCAATACCAACAACGTACTGAGTTATCGTGGTCAAATAACCGCAATGAATGGTTAACCGATAGTTTTCATCAGCAGGTAACTGGTTTTCGTTCTCGAGACATGCACGCCACTTTTTACAATAATGGCCTGGAGTCGCGAGTGGACGTTGATGGAGATATTGAGAATTATACATCGAGCCAAATACCTTTAAGGGACGTGGACACTTTAGCGATTCAGATCCGCGAAAATTTGCTTGGTGGCCGATGTCAATTTGCGTTAATTAGGCAAGCTTCAGATGCAATTTAACCTTATCAATTTTATGTGAAAGAGAAGTTAAGCGCTACCATTGAGCCTTGGGGGGAGGTGCAACTTATTCCGGTGGAGCAAACTGGGGCCGAAGAGGTGACGTATTACTTTGCACCAAGTATGAATTATCAACTGGTAAAAGCCCATTACCATGGGATGATTTTGCAAGGGGTTATTGAGCTGGAACGTTATGTTTCATCCTGCGATACCATGACGGAGAGTTAACCTTAACTCCTGGTAAGTTATAAATTCCATACTCTTTACTTAACTAGCCTCATTGATGCGTCAATGAGGCTAGTTTTTACTGCATTAGTGCCATAAATGGACACTATAGTGAATTCATTCGCTTACTATAGGGCGCTTTTTTACTCGTCGCCAATGGCTTATGACTGACTAGCCATTACTTATACTAGCCATTACTTATACTCGCCATGACTTACACTAGCTACTACTTATACTCGCCATTATTAGTACTAGTCAGCAATGACAAAAGGGTTGATTTCGATAGCTTGTTATTAGCCCTGTAGGCTCACCAATGGGCTTCCTATCAGCACAACCTCTCAACGATAACGATACTCCCACGACATAACTAGATGGCATTAGTTGCTGGCTAACATGATGAAATCGTCTCG
>NZ_JACJFI010000387.1 GCF_014164505.1 Shewanella sp. SG41-4
CAAGCTTTGTGCATTAAGTGCAACGCAGCCTAAAATGAAGAAATCAACTAGTACTTCTTTACCGTCTAGAACTAACTTACCGGTATGAACAGATACAAAGCTGCCGTACTCACGCTCAATGCTATAAGCATCAAGGATTAGACGGTATTTTTCAGCCAATGTAACTTCTGCAGTATCAAGAATATCTTTTAAATTTTTAACACGATTCTGACGCGTTTCGATGTTAAATGGTAAATCTAAATTTACAAACTGCTCTAAAGCGTCAACCATTTTAAACATCAATGGCACAACACCCTGGCGAAGCTTATCTACGCCGTTGATATCAGTTTGAATTAAATCAAGTGAATTTTGTTGATCAGCTACCAAGCCTGCAACGTAATCATTGTATGCTTTCAATGACTCACGCTCATCAGCTACGCTGCCATACTCAAAAAGCATGTCTTGTGCTTGGTCAAAATATTTGTCGACTTTCTGTTGTGACGCAGCTGAAGCAGCATTAAGGCTACTATCCGCTTTTTGAACGTCAGCTAGAGGATCTGCAACAACGAAGTTGCTACTAGCTAAAGCCAGAGCGCCAACAAGTGCAGTAGCGATTTTTGTTCTATTGCTTACCTTGGACATAGTTCCCAACCAATTTGAAGTGAATTAAAAAGTTCAACTTTGCAAAATAACATGATCTAAAATTGTTAATCATTGTTACTTCAACTAAGCACGTCTTTTTCTTGTGATTGTTAGTTTTTCTTCCCTTTTCTACGCCTATTAGAGCGTAGACCCGTTAGCATCATTTCACAAAATGTTGACCTATGTCAACATTTGCAAAGTTTAAAAACTTGTGGAAAGAGCCGTTAAAGGTGTTAATGTTGATGAAAGGTTAATAATTAAACATCTTAGGCATGTTTATTTCGAAATCGAATGCGATGAGGTAAAAATTAATAATTATAATTCATAAAGTTACGAAATGATGATAACAAGGCTCTTTAGCCTATTTATGTGTTTTTTAATTTATAAAGTAATTTTGAGGCATGTAAATACCAACCTAAGACTTCATTTTGCTCACTTTTTAACACTTTGAGCTCATTTAAAATAATATTATTTTGGTCAAAATCAGCCATAAGTTTTGCCAATTTAGGCTCATCAAAAGCCGCATTAATTAACTCAGTCAATCTTAGTTTTAACGTATCCATTTGTATTGTAATAAATTCAATAAATTCTAACTTCTTTGCAACAGACCAAAACAATCCTGCTTTGAAAAATTGAGTCACAAAGCTAATTAAATTAGAATCCAGAGTGGCAGCTTCATCGAACGTTACCAGCAATTTAACCAAATGATTAATTTCTGCTCTGATACTTTCACATTGAAGGTCTTTCTTTATCCGCTCAACATCTATTTGACTATTCATCTCGCCCATAGCATTAGCCATATTAGTTAAACAATTAATTAGAGAATTGACTTCCTCTTTTTCGATTAACGACAAAACCCTTCTATTGCGGTTAAGGATCATTGAACGATTATGATGACAAACTATGACAAACTGACCATTATCCTTTAGCACTCTAACCGCTTCATTGAGTGATTTTTCAACATTTGAATACTCAAAACCGAACTGTGATATATAAAGATCAACGGTATTAGATTCAAAAGGAAGGTTTTCACTGCAAGTATTAGACATTAATGATATGTCTATATTATTGCTAATCTGACTGACAGGCTTTGCTAAATGGACATCGGCTAAATCGACACCAGTAACCTTACCAGTCAACTCACTGGTTGATAACACATCACTTAATAACAGTGGTAATGAGCCATTACCAGTACCAACATCAACAACAAAGAAATCGTCCGTAAGGCTGTTAAACACTGGTTCCCATATACTTTTTAATACACCTTCGTAATTACCAGATAAAGCCTCACCGAATGACGTTGTGTGTCCTTGCTGCCAATGTTCACTCCAGTGACTATTCATTTTACCTCCCAATTAATCGCAATATTTGCTACGTAATACTAAGTAAAAAGGCTCCCGAAGGAGCCTTTCTTATATCTAATTAATAACTAATCAGAATTTAGAACTTAAGTGTATAACTTGCACGATATTCACGACCGTAGTTGTTATATAGGTCAGGATTATCGTATGTGCCTACAGAACTCAACACTGGATCTTCATCTGTTAAGTTATTGATACCTAACAATACTGAACCATAGTTGCCTGCATCATACACATAACTTAGGTTGTGTATTAACCACGAATCTAGTTGACCTGTAGCATCATCTTCATAAGTAGAAGCTGTATAGCTCATGTTCCAAGACAGTCTATGGTCACCCATGCTGTAGTTGGTGGTAAAGTTAGACTTATAGTCAGGTGAACCATTCCAACCTGCGATATCAACCGCTTCAGAACCACCTTCAACTTCTTGGATATAGTCTAGTACAAAACTGTTGTTCCAGTTAAAGCCGATATCACCAATTGACGTTTCAAACTTAGCGTTTAACGCTACGTCAATACCAGTAATTTCTAGCTTGTCACCGTTACCGTAACCAGTACCAACCTCTAAAGCACGACCTAATGAACCATCTGCGCCGTTTGGAGCACGGTTAACGTAGAAAGTTTCATTTTCTGTTAGTGTACCAGCAGCAACACCACGCATAACGTTAGTGATTGTACGACGGCTGATTACATCATTAATGTTAAGGTTGAAGTAATCAACTTTAATACCGATATCATCAACGATATCCCACGCAACGCCTAAGTTAATATACTCAGATGTTTCAGGGCCTAAGCCATCGTTTGCACGGATATAGGTGTCATACTGCTTAGAAC